>JBCBSO010000176.1:0-7845 GCA_039819205.1 Actinomycetota bacterium | reverse complement strand
CACGTGTTGCGTTCCGGTTCATCACCAGCCACACGTGAGCAGGCAACGGCAGCCTTGTGGCCTGATCTGCCTCCCGAGCGTGGGCCGAAGAACCTGCGCACCACGTTGAACTACGTGCACGACGTGCTCGAGCCCCAGCGCGACAGCGGTGACGCCACGTGGTTCGTGCGCATCGATGGCCATCGCATCCGACTCCACGACTCGCTCGACGTCGACCTCTGGCGGTTTGGCGATCTGCTCGACCAGGCCGATGCCGCGGAACGAGCCGGCCACCCGCGCGATGCGTTGCCGTTGCTTGTCGAAGCGACCGCATTGTGGGGCGGCGACCTCGCTGCCGATCTCGACTACGAGTGGCTGGAGTTGGAGCGCATCCATGCGCGCAGCCGGTTCGTGCGGGCGTCGTGTCGCGCCGCCGAGTTGTACGTGGCCACCGATTCGCCCGGCGAGGCGATCGAAGTGATCACGCCGGCGCTCAACGCCGACCCGTACCACGAGCCCAGCTACCGGGCGCTGGCGACGGCGTACGCCGAACTCGGCGACATCACCTCGTCGCGCGCCGTACTGCGGCGGGCCGAAGCGGTGCTCGCCGACGTGTAACAGCTCGCCTCAGACGAGCGTCACGCCGGCGGTGGAACCGAGCTGTCCGGTACCCAGTTGCCGTGGAACCCGTACGGGACGCGCTGGGGCAACTGGATCTTGGCAACCTCGGGGCCAGTGATGTCCTGCGCGTCGAGGATGTGCAGTTCGCTCGAGTCGGTTGCCGCGTCGTACACGAGGGTGAGCACCCAACAATCGTCCTCGGCAACCGCGTCGGCCTTGGGGACCACGATCGGTTCAGCGCCGCCGCGGCCGGGTCCGTACTCGTGGGCGACCGAGGTGCCCTGTTCGACATCGTGCTTGATCGTGGCGCCGTGCAGGTTGGGCACGTCGCCCTCGAAGATCTCCGACGTGTAGCCGTAGCGGTGCTGTTGCAAGCCCACGGTCGGATTGTGTCGGGGGAATTCCTGCGGGCGATCGTCGAGCCGTGTCTCGGAGACGCGGCGTGTGGTTGGGTCGATCACCCAGCGATCGAACGTTGGCGGCGCGTCGAGGAATGGTCCGCGCTCGTCGGTGTGCATCAATCGTTCGTACCGGCACACGTCGACAACGACCGTGCCGTCGTGGTCGTACGCGTTCAGCGGATGGAACACGTAGCACGGGTCGACGTCGCACCACACGATGTCGTCGGCGGTGCCGGCGCGGGGGAGCAGGCCCACACGGCCCGCCCGGTCGGGCGCCCAGGTGAATGGCCATGACGCGCCCGCAAGGACGCGATCGAGGTTGACCGTGACCGGGAGGTCGTAGACCACGGCGTACGTGTCGGTGAGCGACATGTCGTGGATCATCGGCATGTCGGGCACCGGCACGTCGACGACCTTGGTGACCGTGCCGTCGGGCCCGACCACCACGTACTGCACGTGATCCACCAGATCGGGCCAGTGGTAACACATCGCATGCAGCTCGCGGGTCGCCGGGTCGTACTTGGGGTGTGCTGAGAAGCCGTCGGGCAGCGTGCCCCCGAACGGGTTGACACCGCGGCTGCCGAGTTCGTATGTGAGCTCGACCGGCGGGGTGCCCGCTTCGACCATCGCCCACGTTGTCCCGGCGAACCCGCCGACGTTGGTGTTGGGCGAGAACCCTTCGCCGCCATTGACGCGCCGGTTGCGGTACCACTCGGCGCGTCCGCCGCGTAGCCGTACACCGTGCACCATGCCGTCGCCCATGAACCAGTGGTGGTTCGCTGGGTCGACATCGGCCCCCGGGTTCGGACCGTTGCGCAGCCACCGACCCTCGAGGTCGGCGGGAATGGTGCCCGTCACCGGGAGATCCTCCGCCGTGATCTCGTGTTCGACGGGCGCGTAGTTGCGTGCGAGGTACGCGTTCTCGTTGGTGCGCAGCGCCTCAGGGCGCGTGACGGTGTCGGTCATCGGCACAGCATGCGCGCATAGGTGAACAACTGTCAACATACTCGCTTCTCAGTATCGCGCAAAGAGTGTTGGCCCCACCACGCTTGGTACTCAAATAACGAACAAAGTTCCGTATATATGTGACAATCTCGATCACCAGTGCTATCATGAATGAATGGGGACCGGTGTCAGTGCAGAACCGGAGTGGCGGACTCGTAGCCACCGGCTCGACGAACTGTGCGGTCACCTCAACGCCCTCACCGGTGAACTGGTCGACCTCGCCGTCGACGTGCTCGCCGACAGCTCGGTGGTGACCGGCAACGGGATCTACACCCAGCGCCAATACCTTGCGTGGCGGTGCGGCATCTCGTCGCGTCGCGCCGCGCAGATCGTCGCGGTTGCTGAACGTGTCGAGGTGTTCCCGCGGTGTGTGCAGCTACTGCGCGACGGGTTGATCTCGTTGGATCAGATGGCAGTGATCGCCGAACACGCCCCCGACTGGGCCGACACCGAACTGTGCGACCTCGTCGCCCACATGACCGTCGCCCAACTCCGGCGCACGATGGATCACTTCCCGAGTGAGCCGGACGACGTCGGTGACGAACACGCTGACGACACCGA
The DNA here is from genome assembly GCA_039819205.1 of Actinomycetota bacterium. Lineage (GTDB taxonomy): Bacteria > Actinomycetota > Acidimicrobiia > Acidimicrobiales > Ilumatobacteraceae > JABSQH01. Next base: position 5,278 of record JBCBSO010000176.1, on the reverse strand, counting down.
CCAGCGCCTCTCGGCGCGTGATCGGTTCACGATGCGCACCCGGTCCGACGGACGCTTCACCCTCAACGTCGAAACCGACGGCATCGCTGGGGACGATCATCAGCCAGGCCATCGAAGAAGCGAAGGACGCCCTGTTCCACAACGACCCCGACACGTCGACCTGGGTCAGTGCGCTGGTGGAAGTCGCCAACCGATCACTCGACACCATTGAGGATCAATCCCGCCGCGACCGCTACCGACTCCACCTGCACGTCAACACCGACCAGCCCGCCGACTTCCGCGACCCGCGCGGCTGGCGTGTCCCTGACGACGTCGCCAAGTACCTGACGTGCGACTGTGCGATCGTCCCGACGATGCTTGCCGACGGTGTCCCGTTCTCGGTCGGCCGCACCTCGCGTGTCACTCCAGAACGCACCCGACGGATCGTCATCCATCGCGATCACGGATGCCGCGTTCCGGGCTGCAACCACACGCACCACCTCGAGATCCACCACATCGTCCACTGGAGCGATGACGGACCCACCGAAACGTGGAACCTCATCGCCCTGTGCGCCCACCACCACCGGCTCCACCACCGCGGCGAACTACACATCACCGGCAACGCCGACCTCCCAGCCGGCACGCCTGGCGCCGTCACCTTCACCGCAGCAGACGGCACCGTGCTCACTGCCAGCGGAGCCAAACCAAAGCCCCCCGGGGCCCCACCACCACAACCAGCCAAGTCCTACCACGGCCCCGCAGGCCAACAACTCCACCTCCGCTGGCTCGAATTCCGCCACCCCGACGACTACCCGAACCATCGCCAGTACGACACCGACCAACCACACCACCACAACTAACGCCGTAGTCGGGACGGTCCCGCGGGGCGACACGCTGGGCGTACACTCGTACCCCGATGCGCTCGACCCCGGTTCGGACCCTGCTCTCTGTCTGGAGCTGGATCGTGCTCGTGGTCGGAGTGATCGTGTGGACCCCGATAGTGACCATCGTGCGGGTCGCCACCTGGCCGTTCGATCGCTCGGCCTATGCGGCGGGCTATCTGTTCCGCAAGCTCACGGTGTTCCATCAGAAACTCACGCCGCTGTGGACCTTCCGCACCTCGGGCGAGCTGCCCGAGGACATGCGTCGCCCGTACGTCGTGGTGTCGAACCATGAGAGCTTCGTCGACATCTTGCTGATCTCGCATCTGCCGACCGAGATGAAGTGGATGTCGAAGGTCGAGATCATGCGCATCCCGCTCGTGGGCTGGATGATGCGCCTGTCGAAGGACATTCGCCTCACCCGCAGCGACGCTGGTTCACGCGTCGAGGCCCTCGAAACGGCGCGCGAGCGACTCGACGAGCACGTGTCGGTGATGATCTTTCCGGAGGGCACGCGTTCAAAAACCGGCGAACTGCGTGACTTCAAGGCCGGTGCGTTCAAGCTGGCGATCGACGCACAGGTGCCGATTCTCCCGCTCGCGGTGTACGGCACACGCGACGCGCTGCGCAAGAACGACTGGCGCCTCGGCTACGCCACCGCTGAGGTACGCGTGCTCGATCCGATCGACACCACCGGGATGACGATCGACGATCTCGACACGCTGCGAGCGAAGACCCGGGCGGCGATCATCGCCGGCCGCGACGAGCTTGCCCGCGAGTTCGACGCCCGCTGACGCGTGCTCATCCCCCAGCGCGTCCTCGGCGCGATCCGCCCGACGTTGTCGGTCGCGGTGCTCATCTCCCTGGCCGCCACGACAGCGGTCTTCACCGCTACACCGTTCCTCCTCCCGGCCGCGAGTCGCGAGTTCGACGTGGCGCTCTCCACCGTCGGCTGGATGTCGACCGCCCAGCTCGCCGGGTTCGTCATCGCGTCGTGGGTTGGTGGGCGGTTTCTGCGGCCCGTCCGTTCGACCTTCGTCGTCGGCACCGTGATCGGTATCGCCGCCAACCTCGCGTCTGCGCTGGCACCGAACTTCCCGACGCTGGCCATCACCCGCTTCGCCAGCGGGATCTCGCTCGGCCTCGCCGCATGGTTCGCCTGGCAGGCCGCATTCGGTGATCGGGCCAAGACCGGCGACGCGGCCGTTGTCGGCCCGCTGATCGGCATCGTGTTGGCGCCAACCGTGGCCTTCGCCCTCGACCAGGTCGGGCTGCGTGCGGTGTTCGTCGCGATGGCCGTGCTGATGGTGCTCCCGCTGCTCTTCGCCGGCCAGATCGAGCGAACGATGCAACTCCGTCCGCACGTCACTCGCCACGCGGCGACGCGTGCGGCACGCGTGATCCTGCTCGCCCTCGGACTGATCACCTTCGGTGGTTCATCGGTGTTCGTCTACGGCGCGGCGATCGGCGAAGAACTCGATGGGCTCAGCCCCGTCACCGTGTCGCTGGTGTACAGCGGCAACGCCATCGCTTCGATCCCCGCGGCGCGCTGGAAACGCAGCCGCGGACCCGCCGGCATCTGGTTCATCCTCACTGCGGTGAGCGCCTTCTTCATGGCGTTCTCCCGCAGCGGGTTGGTGTTTGGGATCGCCCTGATCGGCTGGGGCTTCGTGTTCTTCATGGGGGTGCCGGCAGCCTTCGGCCTGCTCGCCGCGCGCTCGCGGTTCCCCGAGGAACGAGCCGGCGATGCGCAGGCAGTGATGGCCTTCGGTCGCGTCTTCGGCCCGCTGCTCGGCGGCGCGTTGCTCGGCAGCGGATCGACCACATCGCTCGCCATCGTCTCCGCCGGCGTACTCACGGGTGCGGCGATGCTGTTGTTGTACGTCGATCGCGAGCGCTTCGTGGTGGCCCGCTCAGTCGACGCGCCGCAACACGCGTAACGAACCGGTCGCCGACTCGAGCCGAAACCGACCCGACTCGAGCGCTGGAAGAAAGATCTCCTCGTACGGCGGCCGGCCGCCGTCGGCGGGGTCGGGAAACACATCGTGGATCGCCAAGATGCCGCCGATGGCGACGTGCGGCGTCCATCCGGCGTAGTCGGCACGGGCCGGCTCGGCGCCATGCCCACCGTCGATAAACAGCAATGAGAGCGGCGTGCCCCAGCTGGCAGCGATCGCGGGCGATGGCCCGACCAGCGCGACGACGGTCGATTCCAGGCCGGCCGCTTCGATCGTGCGGCGAAAGGTGGGCAACGTATCCATCCGCCCCGTGTCGGCGTCGACCACCGACGGGTCATGGTGTTCCCAACCGGCTTGGTTCTCCTCCGAGCCGCGATGGTGGTCGAGCGCAAACAACAGCCGCCCTCTGTGCTGTGCGGCATCTCCCAACCACACTGTCGACCGGCCGCAGTACGACCCGACTTCGAGCAGCGGTGCGTTCGGCACCGCTTCCACGGCCTGTAGCGCCGCTTCGTGCAACGCGTCTCCCTCTTCCGCCGGCATGAAACCCTTGGTGGCCAACGCCTGGTCGCGGCGGGATGCGTCCATTTGCCGCACGTTATGTCCATCGGTTGGCCGTCCCACACTCCCCGCATGCCCCGTCCCGCCACGGCGTGCCAACATGGCGCCACATGGAACCTCAGGTCGCCCTCGACGGGCTCATTGCCCTCCTCGACGTGGAGCCGATCGAGGTCAACATCTTCCGCGGGGTGTCGCCTGACGAACGTCGCCAACGAGTGTTCGGCGGACAGGTCGCCGGCCAGGCGCTGGTGAGCGCATCGCGCACCATCGACGTGCCAGGCCGTGCCGTGCACTCATTGCATGCCTACTTCCTCCGGCCCGGCGACCCAACGATCCCCATCCTGTACGAAGTCGATCGCATCCGCGACGGGCGCAGCTTCACCACCCGACGCGTCGTCGCGATCCAGCACGGCAAGGCGATCTTCAACCTGCAGGCGTCGTTCCACGACCCCGAGCCGGGACTCGACCATCAGCGGGCGATGCCCACCGGAATTCCAGAGCCAACCGAGCTGCCCGACTTCCTGACGCGTATGGAGCCGCACCGCGAGCAACTCGGCGAGTACTACGACCGACCTCGGCCGATCGACGTGCGATACGTCGACGGCGATCCGTTCGAGCGCAAGGATCATCCCTCGTCGGAACAGCGTGTCTGGCTGCGCGCCGACGGCCGCCTACCGGACGACCCGGTACTGCACGCCTGCGTGCTCACCTACGCCAGCGACATGACGCTGCTCGACACCACGCTGCGACCCTTCGGTCTGTCGTGGGACAGCCCAGGCCTACAGCTGGCCAGCCTCGACCACGCAATGTGGTTTCACCGCCCGTTCCGCGCCGACGAGTGGCTGCTGTACGACCAGACCGCACTGTCGACCGCGTCAGCACGCGGCCTGGCCGGCGGGTCGATCTTCACCAGCGACGGACGGCTCGTCGTGAGCGTGGTACAGGAGGGCCTGACCCGTGCTGATGTCTAGGCGCCCGATGTCCCGGGGCATCTCCATCGCCATCGGCCTTGGACTGCTCATCGCCGCGTGCGGTGGATCGAACAACGACGATGCAGCCAGCAACGGCGGCGACGACACCTCCGACACGCTCGACCTCGACCTCGGGCTCGACCCGACACCGCCGACCGCGCCGTCTGGACCGACCACGACGATCCTGCCGTCGCCCAACGCCGACTTGCCAACCGGCCCCAGCGACGACGAAGATCCGCCAACAACCGGCCCGCTGCCAGAGCCCTCGCTCGCGCTCACCGAGGCCGGGGTGTTCGACCGTCCGATCGGCATCGCGGCACGCCCACTCGATCAGCGCGTGTTCGTGCTCGAACAGGCCGGACGAGTCATCGCCGTCGACGACCTCTCCGACGAGGTGGTCCTCGACATCACCGAGCGGGTCACGTCCGGCGGCGAGCAGGGCCTGCTCGGGCTCGCCTTTCACCCGAACGCCGACCTGGCATACGTGCACTTCAGCGGCGACGACGGCGAGACGGTGATCGCCGAGTTCGCCGTCGACCCCGTAAGTGCGCAGTTCGACACCGACTCGTTCCGCGAAGTGCTGACCGTGGAGCAGCCGTTCCCCAACCACAACGGCGGGCAGCTGGCCTTCGGATCCGACGACCTCCTGTACATCGCGCTCGGCGACGGCGGCTCGGCCGACGACCCCCTGCGCGCCTCGCTCGACCTCTCGACCCCGCTCGGGAAGATCCTGCGGATCGAGCCGCAGGAAGCCGGCGACGACCCGTTCACGGTGCCGGCCGACAATCCATTTGTCGACGTCAACGGCGCCGATCCAACAATCTGGTCGTACGGTCTGCGGAACCCCTGGCGCTTCTCGTTCGACCAACGCACCGGCGACCTGTGGATCGCCGACGTCGGCCAGAACCACTGGGAGGAGATCGACTTT
>JBCBSO010000175.1:0-7886 GCA_039819205.1 Actinomycetota bacterium | reverse complement strand
TGGGTAACGATTGGTTCGCTGCTGTGGTTCGCCACGGCGGTGTTGTTGGGGGTAGTCGCCACCTTGGTGGTGGCGTCGGCGTGGTCGGCGGATGCTGCGCCGGGTGATGACGATTCGACGTATGTGCCGTGGCCGGGTTGCCGGCTGACCGACACGCGTGCCGATTCGCAGATCGGGCCGCGCGGCACGAAGCTCGGTGCCGATGAGGTGATGACCGTCGAGGTGCACGGCGAGCAGGGTGAGTGTGTCGGCCCGCTGGCCATTCCGAGTGATGCGGTGGGGCTGGCGACGAATGTGACCGTGGTGGATGCGACAGCGCAGTCGAACATCCGCGTCTATCGCGGTGATCTGACCGAACCGCCGCTCTTGTCGAACTTGAACGTCACCCCGGGTGCGTCGCCGACACCGAACAAGGTCGACACCCAGCTCGCGCCGGACGGCACGTTGAAGGTCTACAACTTCAAGGGGTCGGTCAACATCGTGATCGACGTCGTCGGCTACTACACCCCGCAGAGCCTGGTCGACCTCGCGGCGCAAGCCGGTACACCCGGGCCGCAAGGTCCCGCTGGTCCGAGCGGCATCACGCCTCCACCGGGCGTCTTCACGCGCCTGCAGATCGTCGAAGGCGCGATCCTCGAGTGCGACGAAGTTCAAAACGACGGACAGCGCTGCCAAAATCCGATCGTGAACGGGAGGGTGGTCGGCCCGTCCGACGCCACGTACGAGTTGATATGCGAAGCGACCGTTGGGCCCACGAGCATGATCGTGCCGAGCACGTTCGGCATCACGATTGCGTCCGACGCCTACGAGTTCGACGATGGGGCGTGGCGGCTGTCGCCGAGGAATCAGTTCCTCACAGGCCTTCAGTGCACGCCTAGCAGCCCGTAGCACCGATGACCTGGGCGATGCCGCCCGGGCCGTGTGTCATCGTGTCGAGATGGGGCACCTTCTCGACGCGCGTGTAACGATTCGGTCGCTGCTGTGGTTCGCCACGGCGGTGTTGTTGGGGGTAGTCGCCACCTTGGTGGTGACGTCGGCGTGGTCGGCGGATGCTGCACCGGGTGATGACGACGCCACGTATGTGCCGTGGCCGGGCTGCCGGTTGACCGACACGCGCGCCGATTCGCAGATCGGGCCGCGGGGCACTGCGTTGGGTGCCGATGAGGTGATGACGGTCGAGGTGCACGGCAACCAAGGGGAGTGCACTGGACCGTTGGCGATTCCGCGCGATGCGGTTGGGTTGGCGACGAACGTGACGGTGGTGGATGCGACGGCGCAGTCGAACATCCGCGTGTACCGGGGCGATCTCGTCGAGCCGCCGTTGTTGTCAAATCTCAACGTGACGCCGGGCGCACCGCCGACGCCGAACAAGGTCGATACGCAGCTGGCGCCTGATGGAACGTTGAAGGTCTACAACTTCAAGGGTTCGGTCAACGTCGTCATCGACGTGGTCGGTTACTACACGCCGCAGAGTCTGCTGGAGCTGGCTGCGAACGCCGGTGGCGCCGTCGGCCCGCAGGGACCGGCGGGTCCGGCGGGTCCGGCGGGACCGGCGGGTCCGGCGGGAACCGTCGGTCGCATCGTGGCGACCGAGGGCGTGGGGCCGGAGTTCGCCAACGCTGCGTCGCAGTTCGTCGCAATCGAAGAGGGTGTCTATGTCGGTGGCCCTGCGAGCGTCTACCGCCATCTGAAAGCTGCGACGGAAATCGGCGGCGTCGACTACCGGCTGTCTGGTGTCTCGACGTGCCTGACAGACAGCCAGTTTGGCGCCAACGGCACGATCGTCGAGACGAAGATCAGCTCGACGAGGAAGGCGACGATCGATCCAGCGGAGGAGCTCGCCAAGGACGAAACCGATCGTTCCGGTCCGGGCTGCTACTTCGTGTCCGTCCCGGATCACAGTCCTGCCCGCAGCTACACCGTCCGCTACCTCCTCTCCTCTCAGGTCAACCAGGACGTGGTGTTCACCTCGATTCAGTCGATCTGGGAGCCGATAGAGGATTGAGCCCGGCCGGCCGCCAGTAGCGTCGAAGCATGTTCGGGGCGGTGGTCGATCCTGCGCCGTATCTGCCCTACCGGGATGGGCCTGGCCTGCGCTCGCCCGCTGAGTTTCGGTGGCGGCTCGGCCTACGTCCGCTCGCTGATGGCGATTGGTTCGAGTTCGGACCGGGCGCCGCGGAGTTGATCGCGGCCAAACCCGAGCTGATGCGGACCGCCGGCGCCACCGTGTTTGCCACGATCGATGACGGCATCATCGACGAGTCGCGTGAGCTGGCAGCGCTGGTCGAGGAGCATCTCGCGCAACACCACCCCGAACGTGCTGCTGCGGTCGATCGCATGCTCCATCCGCTCGACGCCGCCGCCCGGCTGGTGCCGGAGGACCTCGTGCTCCTCGTCGAGCGCGACGGTCGCCTCGTGTTCGGTGGTGGGTCGGTGTGCTTCCCCAACCGCTGGGATCTGCGCTCGAAGCTCGGGCTGACCATGGCCGAAGTCCACGCCCCGGTGCCTCGCCTCAACGATCAGCTCGCCGATCCGATCGACGATGCCCTGCGTCGCCTCGATCCCGCCCGCGGGTTCTGGCGTCTTGGCTGGACGCTGATCGACACGCCGGATCACTTCACCCCAGTCGATGCGGGCGACCGCCCGGCCGAGAGAGCGAACCCGTCCGATTTCTACGTGCGGGTCGAGCGGGAGACGCTGCGACGCCTGCCGCGCACCGGGGCCATCGTGTTCACGATCCGCACCTACGTGACGCCGATCCCTGCGGTGGCAGAGATGGGACGAGCCGAGTTGGCGGCCGCAGTGGCCGCCTGGCCTGGCGATGTGTTGGCCTACAAGGGTCTTGCCAGCGTGGCCGAAGAATTGGTTCGCTACCTGGAGGAAGCCTCTCCAGAGGTTGATAACATATGACTCAAGATTATTGATAACGACGCGCACCGCGCCGTGACCCGCCGACACATCACCATCACGGAGTAGCAGCAGCACATGGCATTCGACCCGAAGAAGTGGACCATCAAGACCCAGGAGGCCTTCGCCGGCGCGATCGACGACGCCAAGGCCAGGTCGAACCCGGAACTGACGCCCGACCACGTGCTCGGCGCCATGATGCGCCAGGACGGCACGATCGTCCCCGCCGTGTTGGCCAAGCTCGGCCTCGCACCGCTGATGGTCCGCAATCGCGCCGAGGAAGCGGTCGACAAGTTGCCCAAGGCCTACGGCGGCGACGAGCCGCGGATGAGCAAGGAGCTCTCCAACACCGTCGCCAACGCCGAGAAATACCAGAAGGATCTGCGCGACGACTTCTTGTCGGTCGAGCACCTCCTGTTGGCGATGAACAGCCGCCTCGACATCGGCTCCGAAGAGCTGCTGCAGGCGCTGAAGGACGTGCGCGGCTCGCACCGCGTCACCGACCAGAACCCCGAGGACACCTTCGCCGCGCTCGAGCAGTACGGCCAAGACCTCACGGCACGCGCCGCCGACGGCAAGATCGACCCGGTCATTGGCCGCGACGAAGAGATCCGTCGCACGATCCAGGTGTTGTCGCGACGCACCAAGAACAACCCGGTGCTCATCGGCGAGCCTGGCGTGGGCAAGACGGCGATCGTCGAAGGCCTGGCGATTCGCATCGCCGACGGCGACGTCCCCGAGGGCTTGAAGAACAAGCGCCTCATCGCGCTCGACATCGCCTCGATGCTGGCGGGCGCCAAGTACCGCGGCGAGTTCGAAGAGCGGCTCAAGGCCGTGCTCAAGGAGATCACCGACGCCGAAGGCGAAGTGATCACCTTCGTCGACGAGCTGCACACCATCGTCGGTGCCGGCGGCGCCGAGGGCGCGATGGACGCCGGCAACATGATCAAGCCGATGCTCGCCCGCGGCGAGCTGCGGATGATCGGTGCGACCACGCTCGACGAGTACCGCAAGCACATCGAGAAGGACCCTGCGCTCGAGCGCCGGTTCCAGCAGGTGTACGTCGGTGAGCCGTCGGTGGAGGACACCGTCGGCATCCTGCGTGGCCTCAAGGAGCGCTACGAGGTGCACCACGGTGTGCGCATCCAGGACTCGGCGCTGCTCAGCGCGGCAGCACTGTCCGACCGCTACATCACGAGCCGCTTCCTCCCCGACAAGGCGATCGACCTCGTCGACGAGGCGGCCTCCAAGCTGCGCATCGAGATCGACTCGCTGCCCACCGAGATCGACGTGGTCGAGCGGCGCATCCTGCAGCTCGAGATCGAGCAGGTCGCACTCGAGAAGGAGTCCGACGACGCGTCGAAGGAGCGCCTCGAAGCGCTGCACGACGAGCTCGCCGGCCTCAACGCCCAGGTCGTTGGGATGAAGGAGCGCTGGGAGCAGGAGAAGCAGGCGATCGAAGCGATCCGCGCCCTCAAGGAGGAGCTGGAGGAGCTGAAGACCGCTGTCGAGCGTGAGACCGATCTGAACCTGGCGGCCGAGATGCGCTACGGGCGGATCCCCGAACTCGAGCGGCGCATCGAAGAGGCCACCAAGCACCTCGACGAGCTGCAGGAAGAGAACGCCTTCCTCAAAGAGGAGGTCGACGCCGAAGACATCGCCGAGGTCGTCGCCAAGTCCACGGGCATTCCGTTGTCGCGGCTGATGCAGTCCGAGACCCAGAAGCTCGTGCATCTGGAAGATCTGTTGCACGAGCGGGTGATCGGCCAAGACGACGCGGTCAACGCCGTGGCCAACGCGATCCGGCGCAGCCGTGCTGGCCTGTCTGACCCCAACCGGCCGATCGGGTCGTTCATGTTCCTCGGCCCGACCGGTGTCGGCAAGACCGAGCTGGCGCGTGCGCTGGCCGAGTTCTTGTTCGACGACGAGAAGGCGATGGTGCGCATCGACATGGGCGAGTACATGGAGAAGTTCTCCGTGTCGCGCCTGATCGGCGCGCCCCCGGGATATGTGGGTTACGACGAGGGCGGTCAGCTGACCGAAGCGGTGCGTCGTCGTCCGTACTCGGTGGTGCTGCTCGACGAGATCGAGAAGGCACATCCGGATGTGTTCAACACGCTGCTGCAGCTGCTCGACGACGGGCGGCTCACCGACGGGCAGGGCCGCACGGTCGACTTCACCAACGTGGTGTTGATCATGACGTCGAACCTGCCGGGCGATCCGTTGGAGTTCTTCAAGCCGGAGTTCATCAATCGGATCGACGACATCATCCGTTTCCGTTCGCTCAGCGAGGCCGACCTGGAGCGGATCGTCGAGGTGCAGCTCGGCCGTCTGCGTTCCCGGCTCGCCGATCGGCGCATCGAGCTCGATGTCGACGCCGAGGCGATGGCCCAGCTCGCTCGCGAGGGATTCGACCCGGCGTTCGGTGCTCGTCCGCTCAAGCGGGTGATCCAGCGCGAGATCGGCGACCAGGCGTCGCTGTTGATCTTGGAGGGCAAGGTGCAAGAGGGCGGCACGCTCGTCGTCCGTGCCGGCTCCGCCGACGAGACCGGCTCCACCGGCCCCCTCCTCGTCTCCGCGGGCTAAGCCGCTTTCCGAAAAACCGGGGATTTCCGGCGCGTGGCGCCTGTTTCCGCGAACAGTTCGGTGGGGAGGCCCGGTCGTTGTCCGAAAGACCGGGGATTTCCGGCGCGTGGCGCCGGTTTCCGCGAACAGTTCAGGAGTTAGCGACCGGCGTCGCTGGTTCTGTTCGCGAAATCAGGCGGGAGGCGCCGGAAATCCCCGGTTTTTCCGCGCGGGGTGGCATCGTCAAACGGAACGTTGCGGGACTGGCGCGGACCAGCTCCAGCCGGCCACCGTCTGACTCGGCGAGGCGGCGTGCGAGGGCGAGGCCTCGACCATGCGCGGCGCGGTGATCGGTTTGCCGATCGAACAACGTGGCCACCTTCTTCGGTGGAATTCCCGAGCCCTCGTCCTCGATCGTCACCGAGGTGTCCTGGACGAGCACGGCGACCGTGCCCGAACCGTGCCGGAGTGCGTTGTCGAACAGGATGCCCAACACCTGGCCGACGAGGCCTGGCGTACCGACGACGGTGTCGACATGACCGGTGGTAACCACCAGCTGGCGACGGGCCCGGTCGTAGCGCGGCTGCCAGTCGGCGACGTGGCCGTCGACGATCGCCGTGAGGTCGAGCTCGGCCCGTTCGCCGGTGCTGCCCTGGCGCGCCACCCGTAGGAGTTCGTCGAGCGTCTGGTTGAGTTCGTGTGCCTGGGCGAGCACCGCCTCGGCTTCTGCTGACACCACCGGATCGGCGGAGCGCTCGAGCAGCTCGAGGCGCATCATGATCGCCGTCAGACCAGTACGCAGTTGGTGTGTTGCGTCGGCGGTGAAGCCGCGCTCGGCGTCGAGCATCCGCCCGACCCTGCTGGCCGACAGGCGCAGGGAGCGCGAGATGTCGTCGATCTCGTCGATGCCCGACGCTGGTGGTCCGGTGACGCTGAAATCGCCTTCGCCCAATCGTGATGCAGCTCGCGACAATCGCTCGAGCGGACGAGCCAGCTGACGGGCCTGCACCCACGCCAGCAGCGCAGCCGCGGCGATGGCGGTTGCAGCGATGATCGCCAGACGAACGAACACCTCGCCGGGGACCTGCCCGCCCTCGGCATCGCGGACGATCAGCACGACCGGCACGAGCAATACGCCGATGACCACCACCACGACGGTGACGGTGGAGGCGACCAGCCGGCGTCGCATGTCAGCGCTCCCAACAGGCGCGCTTCGAACTCACGGCTCGAAGCGGAAACCGACACCGCGCACGGTGACGATCTTCGATGGCGGATCGGAGCGGTCGTTGATCTTGCGCCGCAGCGTCGACGTGTGGGTGTCGAGCGTGCGCGTCGAACCCCACCAGTTCTCGTCCCACACCGAGCTCATGATCTGTTCGCGCTTGAGCGTGACACCCGGCTGGCGCATCAAGAACTCGAGCAGGTCGAACTCCTTGGTGGTGAGTTCCACTTCGTCGCGTGTGCCGTCGTCGTCGGTGACGAAGCAGCGGCGCGCCTCGGCATCGAGTTCGATGCCCGCGCCGATCAGCGCGGCAGCTCCTTGGTGCGAGCGGGCCTGGTCGGCCACCCGCAACCGGGCACGAATACGAGCGACGAGTTCGGCCAGACGGAACGGCTTGGCCACGTAGTCGTCGGCGCCCGCGTTGAGACCGACGATCACGTCGGTCTCCTCAGCCCGGGCGGTGAGCATGATGATCGGCAACTCGGCGTCGTTGGCCCGCGCCCTGCGGCACACGTCGAGGCCGTCGATGTCGGGCAGCGTCAGGTCGAGGAGTACCAAGCCGAGCTCGCCCGACTCGATCGCCGCCAGCGCATCGTGGCCGGTCCCGACGTGAATCACCTCGAATTCCTCGGCGCGCAGCACGCGCACGAGCGGCTCGCTGATTCGCTCGTCGTCCTCGACGAGCAGCACGCTGGTGGTGCCCGGCGTGGAGGCTGGTGGCGCCGACATCACGTCGGCAGTCGGAGCGAGCGCGGTGGGTCCCATCACCTGCCTATCGGCAGCCCCGCCCACCGACTTGAGCGGTTCTTGACACTTCCTTAAGGCTCAGCTGGCGCGGGATCCAAGCAACTCCTGGCGGAGTTGCACGAGCTTCTCGGCGGGCTCACCGTCGGACCACGGATCAGCGGTAAGGACTCGCTCGTACTGCCCCCACTCGTTGCGCACGCCTGCGAGATCTCCGGTCCGAGCGTAGGCACGCATCCTCAGGCCAACGAGCTCTTCGTGACCAGGGAGGACGGCAAGTCCCCTACCCGTCGCCCAGAACACAAGCTCCGTGTCGCCGACTGAGAGGGCATGTCCGGCCAACTCTGCGGCTGCCGTGATCGCCAACAGGACGAGCTGCGAGGACGTCCCCTCCACCTCCGGCCACAGGTAGTTGGTACCCGAGAAGGGCAGCCCACGTAGCCGCTCG
>JBCBSO010000174.1:0-7956 GCA_039819205.1 Actinomycetota bacterium | reverse complement strand
GCAGACCTGCCAGGCGAACTCAAGTTCAGCCCACTGCGCATCGCTCGGCGCAACGTCGGTGACGACCCGCCACGCATCGGATCTCCCAGAAACGAGGTCGGGTTGCTGGACCAGGAGACCGCCGTCGACGGGGCGAACATCAAAGGGCAACACCGATGGGGGGTTCGCCGAGATCACCCGCAGGTTCTTCTTCGAGGCCAGAATCTCGAGTGCGTCATCATCGAATGACGGCGCCACGACAACCTCGGTGAACACCTCGATCAGCGCGGACGCCAACGACGCTGGCACCGCGCGGTTGATCGCCACGATGCCACCGAATGCACTCACGGGATCGCAGGCGTTCGCCCGCACGTACGCATCGGTGGCGTTGTCGGCGACGGCCACACCGCACGGGTTGGCGTGTTTCACCACCACGCAGGCGGGATCGTCGAAGCGGTTCACGAGGCGCCACGCCGCTTCGGTGTCGAACACGTTCAGGTAGCTGAGTGCCTTTCCGCCATGTTGGGTCATCGAGTCCCACCAGCCGGTCGCCCCGACCTGTCGGTACCGGGCGCCCGCCTGGTGCGGGTTCTCGCCGTACCGCAGGGGTTGCACATTGTCGAGGGCAAAGTGCAGTGACGCGGGGAGCGCAGCATCCGCCTCGGCGTCACCATCTGTTTCTGCGGCTTTGTCGAAGGTGTCGTCGGTTTCGTCGAACCAGGTGACGATCGCCGCGTCGTAGGCCGCCGTGTGGGCAAATGCTGCGCGCGCCAGTCGACGGCGAGTCGCCGCGCTCAGCGCACCTGCTTGACGCAGTTCGTCGAGCACGGGCGTGTAGTCGGCCGGGTCGACGATGATCCCAACTCGGTCGTGGTTCTTCGCCGCAGCGCGCACCATCGCAGGGCCGCCGATGTCGATCAGCTCAATGCTCGGATCCGAGGAGAACGGATACAAGTTGCCGACGACGAGATCGATCGCCTCGATGCCATATGCGTCCATGTCGGCGCGATGCTCGGCATCGTCGGTATTCGCCAAGATCCCGCCGTGCACCTTTGGGTGCAGCGTCACCACGCGATGCCCGAGAATCGCCGGAACCCCGGTCAGCTCGACGACGTCGGTCACCTCCACGCCCGCATCGGCGATCGCCCGAGCGGTCCCACCGCTCGACACGAGCGACCACCCGAGCGCTGACAGCTCGGCGGCGAACGCGGCGATTCCGGACTTGTCGTAGACGGAGAGCAACGCTGTCGGCACGGTGCGACCGTACCCAACGACGACCCGCTCGCCGCGCGCTTGTGTGACATTCGCGTCACGCTGCGCGCCGACGAACTACGGTCGGCGCTGGAATCAAGGGATCTCACGGACCCCGGGAGGGAAACACAGTGGACTTCAGCAACTTCAAGACGTCGGATTGGCTGATGGTCGGAGGCGGCGCGGCGATGCTCGTGCTCGGCTTCGTGCTCGATTGGACAACAGTGTCCGCGTTCGGCGAGAGCGCCGGCGGCGACGGGCCGTTCAACTACTTCCTCACCGGCGGCATTGCCTGGATCCTCGTCGTGGCGGTCGGTGTCCTCGCCTTCCTGCGTGCTGGTGGGCGACTCCCCGAGAGTCAGCCGTGGGGAATCATCTTTCTGCTCGCCGCCGGGTTGGCCACGCTGTTGATGATCATCCAGATCATCCTCGGTGGACGCGACCTCGGGTTCGGCGTCGACGGTGATCGTGGCATCGGCATGTGGGGTGCGCTGATCTGGTCCGCGATTTCAGTTGCCGGCGCGTTCATGGGCTTCCAAGCGTCGGGTGGCGACATCAAGGACCTGACCAATATGGACAAGATGAAGCAAAGCTTCTCCGGCAGCGACGACGGCGGCGACACCCCTCCCCCGCCACCACCGGCCGCGCCCAGCAGCGACAGCTGAGGCCGGTTCCCGCTGTCGCTCAGAGCGACCGCAGGACGCGTCGCTCAGAGCGAACGCAGGAAACTGAGGAGGCCCGGCCAGTAATGATCCGGGTCGTCGAACTGAGCCAGATGGCTGCCGTTCGGACAATGCGCGTAGGTCCCCTGCGGCAGCTGATCGGCCATCCAACGCATGTGCGCCGGATCCATCGTGTCGTGCTCGGCGCCGATCACCAGCGCGGGCACGTCGATCTCCGAGAGGTCGCCTGAGCGGTCCCAGTCCTCCAGCGTGCCCGACAGGCCGAGCTCGCTTGGCCCCTGCATCTGCTCGTAGATCGTCCGGTTGATGTGCGCAAACCCGCGTCGGACGGGTTCGGGCCACTCGTCGAGCGGGAGACGGCACACGTGGAACCGGTAGTGATGTTCGAGGAGTAGTTCGTCGTACCGGGGATCGCTCGTGGCACCGGTGGCTTCGAGCCGTTTGATCTCGGCGAGCGCGGCCGGATCGATCGTCGGCATGAGCACCTCGTGCGCGTACCGGTTGTAGAGCGGGACGCTCGACATCATGTTCGAGATCACGATGCCCTTGAGGTGCTGTTGGTGGTGCAACGCGTACTCCATCGCGAGCACTCCACCCCAGGACTGACCGAAGAGCACGAAGTTGTTGCGGTGGAGATCGAGCGCAACTCGCACCTGCTCGACCTCATCCACGAAGCGATCGAGCGCCCACAACGCGCGGTCGTCGGGTTGATCGCTACGGAACGAACCGAGCTGGTCGTAGTGGTAGTACTCGATACCCACCGCCGGGAACCGAGTATCGAACCCTTCATAGAGCTCGCTCGTCGCTCCGGGCCCGCCGTGCAACAGCAGCACCTTGAGGTCGGGATTGGTGCCAACGCGCTTGGTCCAGACCCGAAAGCTGCCGGCAGGGGTGTCGATCGGGATCATCCGAGCACCGCCCGACAACACATCAGCCGGATCCCACCCCGACGTATCAAAGTATGTGGACGACGATGGGTTCACGACACGACGCTAGTTAACGCCGGCGGCGCGACCGCCAGGGAGCCCGCCTGGCGCGAGGCCGTCCAACCGTGGGGTTCTCAGACGTGGCGTAAGGCCGAGCAAATCATTACGACAGCTCGCGGACGATCTCGGTCATCAACTCGCCGGCTTCGGTGGGGTTGATCCCGACCTTCACGCCGGCCTCGCTGAGGGCGAGCATCTTGCCCTGCGCAGTGCCCTTGCCGCCCGACACGATGGCCCCGGCGTGGCCCATCTTCTTGCCCGGGGGTGCGGTGACACCAGCGATGTAGGCGGCCATCGGCTTGGTCACATTGGCGTCGACGAATGCGGCGGCCTCCTCTTCGGCCGACCCGCCGATCTCGCCGATCATCATGATGGCGTGCGTCTCGGGATCGGACTGGAAGCGCTCGAGGCAGTCGATGAAGTTGGTCCCGGGAACCGGATCGCCGCCGATGCCGACGCAGGTCGATACACCGATGCCCGCCTGCTTGAGCTCATACAGCGCCTGGTACGTGAGCGTGCCAGACCGGCTGACGATGCCAACGTTCGGTCCGTCGGCCGTGGGGTTCTGCGCGATTTCACCGGCGGTGATACCGATGTTGCACTTGCCCGGTGAGATCACGCCGGGGCAGTTCGGGCCGAGGAGCCGGGTGCCTGGGTGATTGCGGACGAGGACGTTGTAGGTCATCGCCTCGTCTTGGGCAGGAATTCCTTCGGTGATGCACACGACGAATCCGATGCCGGCTTCAGCGGCTTCGAGAATCGCACCAGATGCAAACTTCGGTGGGACTGCGACGAACGACGCGTCGGCGCCAGTCGCTTCGACGGCCTCGGTGACAGAGTTGAAGACGGGAATCCCGTCGACATCTTGCCCGCCCTTGCCGGGGGTGACGCCAGCCACCACATTGGTGCCGTAGTCGCGGTTGCGGAGGCCGTGGTAGCGCCCCTGACCTCCGGTGAGGCCTTGGACGACGACCTTGGTGTTCTCGTTGACGAAGATGGCCATTGGTCGGTTCCTCTCAGGCGTTGGCAATCGAGACGGCGGCGAGCGCAGCTTCGAGCATCGTCGGCTCGGAGCGAAGCTTCTCTTCGGGAATGCCGGCGTCCAGCAGGATCTGGCGACCCTCTTCGGCATTGGTGCCGTCGAGGCGAATCACGATCGGTGCACGAAGGTCGACGCGACTCATCGCTTCGACGATGCCCTTGGCCACTTCCTCGCCACGGGTGATGCCACCGAAGATGTTGATCAGGATCGATACGACGTTCTCGTCGAAGTTGATCACCTCGAGCGCACCCGCCATCACGTCGGCGTTCGCGCCGCCGCCGATGTCGAGGAAGTTGGCCGCGGTGCCCCCGACTTGGTTGACCACGTCGAGCGTCGACATTGCCAGGCCGGCGCCGTTGGCGATGATGCCGACCGAGCCGTCGAGGCCGATGTACTGCAGACCCTTCTCCTTGGCCATCTGCTCGCGGTCGTCGAGCACCTCGGTGGCCGCAAAGGCCTCCCATTCGGGGTGGCGGTATGACGCCGAGTTGTCGAGGGTGACCTTGGCGTCGAGTGCGTGCACCTCGCCCGTTGGCTTGAGGATCAACGGGTTGATCTCGGCGAGGTCGCAGTCGCCTTCGGTGTAGCAGCGGTACAGCTTGACGAGGATCTCTGCGGCACCATCGACTGCCTTGTCCGGGAGCTTGGCTTTGACGCACGCCTGGCGGGCGACTTCGAGATCGAGGCCGTCGACCGGGTCGATGTGCAACTTGACGATGGCATCGGGGTTCGACTCAGCCACCGCCTCGATTTCGACGCCACCTTCGACCGAGAGCATCAGCAGGTGCTTCTTTGCCGCTCGATCGAGCGTGAAGCTGGCGTAGTACTCGTCTTCGATGTCTGACGCCTTCTCGATCCACAGACGGTTGACCGTGTGGCCCTTGATGTCCATGCCCAAGATGTTTCCGGCGTGCTCGCGCACCGCGGCCTCGTCGTCGGCGAGCTTGATGCCGCCGGCCTTGCCCCGGCCGCCGACCTGCACCTGCGCCTTGACGACGACCGGATAGCCGGCCTGGTTGGCCTCCTTCACCGCCTCGTCGACCGTGTCGGCTGGCCCACCCGGGCTGACCGGGATGTCGAAGCGGGCGAAGTACTGCTTGCCCTGGTACTCGAACAGATCCATTCGCAGTCCTTTCTCAGGCGCTGGGCGCCTCGTTCTCGCGCTCGTCGAGTTGCTCCTCGAGCCACGTTCCGATCGCCTTGAGCGACGAACCCGGCCCAAAGATCTCGGCGACGCCCTGCTCGCGCAGCTCGCGCGCATCAGCGTCGGGAATCACACCGCCGCCGAACACGAGCACGTCGCTCAGGTCACGGCTGCGCAGCTCCTCCATCACTCGGGGGAACAACGTGAGGTGGGCCCCCGACAACAACGACAGCCCAATCCCATCAGCGTCTTCTTGCAGCACGGTTTCGGCGATCTGTTCGGGGGTTTGGTGGAGCCCGGTGTAAATCACTTCGAAGCCGTGGTCGCGCAGCGCGCGGGTGATCGTTTTGGCGCCTCGATCGTGACCGTCGAGACCGGGTTTGGCAACAACGATCCGGTAGGGGCGCTTCACGAATGGCTCACCCTACGCGGTGCAACACGAGCGTGCGAAAAGGTCGCCGCAACCGGTATCGGTCGTTGCCCACGGCACACTGTCGGGCGTGTCGACGCCACCGCCACGCGGTCCCCGATTGCGGTCGCCGCTGGCGCGCGCTGTCGTGCCGGTCGCCGCCGGAATCGGCGTGCTCGCACTCATCGCGCTGTTTCTGTGGGGGATGGCGGCGTTCTTGTCGCGCGGCAGCGTCGAAACGAGCGAGCGATTGGCTCCCGAGCGCCTACTGGTCGGATCGGTACAGACGGTTGCCCGCATCGTCGAAGAGGACGGTCCGATCATCTTTGCCGGGCTGGCCACCACCACCGGAGAGCGGACGATCGTGCTCGACCACGACGATCCCGACCCCACGACCGGATGGCGCGTGTTCTATGCGTATCCGGCCGGCGGCGATCCGGACTGCGCTGTCGACCAGATCGAAGGCACGGCGCAGTTCATCGACTGCAATGGGGACGAGCTCGACGTGTCGGAGCTCTCGCCGCCCGCGTCCGGGGTGAATCCCATCGTCGAGAACCAAGAGACGTTGTACATCGACCTCGCTGCTGTGGTCACGCCCACCACCACCGGCTGAGCGGACTCGACGTGCCGCGCACAGCGGTGAGCGAAACCCGTGCATCTGGCGGTTTCGCTCACCGGTGGCTACCCGCGCCGGCTGACGACGCGCTACTCGACGGGTGGCGCCGTGGCCAGGGCGTCGACGAGACGCTCGGCGAACACCTCGCTGTGTTCGTCGAGTTTGCTGCGGCTCATCGCCAGCCCACCGATCACGTAGGCGCCCGTGTCGCCGAGCGCCTGGTCGAGTTTGTCGAGCGACTTGCCGGGATCGAGAGCGAACGTGCAGAACCCGGCAGCGCGCTTGCCGCGCATCGCCGGCAGGTTGGAGATGTTCGACAGTGCCCACGGCGCCTGACCGAAGATGAACGCGCCGTGCACCCAGGTACCGACGAGGATCAGGTCGGCGTCCTGGATCGACTGATAGTCGGGCTGCTTGACCTTCGAGAGGCCAGTGATCGTCCACCGCTCCTGCGCCAGCAACGTGGCCACTTTCTCCGCGGCGGTCCACGTATTGCCGGTGAGGCTCTCGATCAGCAATGCAGCCTTCATCTTGCGCAGTCTGCCAGACCGGGCTGGTACGAGCAGGGGTCGTTGGTCCCCTATCGCTGCTTCACCCTCTCCGCTTGAGTGGGGCCCAGGCCAGCGCGAGATGCTTGCTGCCTACCCCAGCGAAGTTCACGGTGGCCTCGGCCTTGTCGCCCTCGCCGGTGATGTCGATGATCACGCCCTCGCCGAATGCCGGGTGCTCCACGTCGTCGCCCACGCGCAGGCCGAGCTCCTGGGAGTTCGACGGTTCCGGTGTCTTCGACGCTCCCGCGCGCAGCGCAGCATCGACCACGCGCTCGCGGTGGGCCGACTCGCGGTCGCGTTGCAGATCGGCATTGATGTCACGCGAGCCCACCCGCCCGCGGCGATACGGCGGCGGATCGGCATCGCGTGATCGGTAGCTCTGCCGGCCATAGCTGGTGCGACCGGACTCGTTGCCCAGCGTGTCGACCAGCTCGGCGGGGATCTCGTCGAAGAATCGTGACGGCGGGTTGTACTGCGTGGACCCGAAGAGCTGGCGACTCCACGCGTGGCTCATGTACAACCGCTGCATCGCCCGGGTGATGCCGACGTAAGCGAGACGCCGTTCCTCCTCCATCTCGGCCGGCTCGGTGAGCGCCCGGATGTGCGGGAACACCCCCTCTTCCACGCCGATCAGGAACACGACGGGGAACTCGAGCCCCTTCGCCGAGTGCAGGGTCATCAACACGACCTCGTCGTCGACTTCGCCGTCGGGCAGTTCGTCGGTGTCGGCGACGAGTGACACCTGTTCGAGAAACTCGTCGATCACCGTGAACTCGCGCGCCGAACCAACGAGCTCGCCGAGGTTCTCCACACGTCCATGCGATTCGACGGTGTCTTCCGCTTCCAGTTCGGCGAGGTACCCCGACCCGTCAAGGGCCCCCTGCAGCACGTCGCCGGGGCCCTGGTCGGGATCGGCGGCGATGGTTCCAAGCGTGTCGAGCAGCTCGACGAACGAGGCAATGCCGCGCACCGCCGGGCCACTCACGCCAGCCTCGTCGGCACGCCGCAGCGCATCGGCAAAGGCCAGGCCGTTGGCGGCGGCGAACTCGTCGAGTTTGGCCACGCTGGCGTCGCCCACGCCGCGCTTGGGCACGTTGAGCACACGCTTCACGCTGACCTCATCGGCGGGGTTGACCACCGCCCGTAGGTAGGCCATGGCATCTTTCACTTCGCGCCGGTCGTAGAACCGTGTGCCCCCGACCACCTTGTACGGCACGCCGACGCGCATGAACGCTTCTTCGATCACACGGCTCTGGGCGTTGGTGCGGTAGAGCACCGCCATCTCTCGCCAGTTG
>JBCBSO010000173.1:0-7966 GCA_039819205.1 Actinomycetota bacterium | reverse complement strand
CCTGCGACGCCTGCGTGGTGAGCCTCGATGGCGAGTAGGTCGCCAACGCACGCACGGTCGGTGCGCCCAGCATCGTCGATCACGAGCACCGCACCGGGCCCACACGTCTCGAGCGCCGCCAACATCGCGTCGACGCTGCCCAGGTGTTGAACCGGCACCGCCGGGCCGCTCAGTGCGGGGGCGCCGAACGCCGGCCGGATCGACGTTGCCCGCAGTTCGATCCCCAGGCGCACACAGGCGTCGGCGAGATGTGGTGTTGTGAGAGCGTTGCTCATCGCGCCATCATCCTCCTCCCTGGCGAGCAGGTTCGTGCAACATGCAGCGTCGTACGATCATGTGGTGATCGAATCCACTCTCGATGACCTCGATCGACGCATTCTTCAACTACTTCGAAGAGAGGGCCGGCTCAGCGCAGCAGAGTTGGGCCGGCGCGTCGGGCTCAGTCCATCGCCCACCCAGCGACGCGTCGCCAACCTCGAACGGCTCGGTGTGATCGCCGGATACCACGCCGACGTCGACCCCGAGGCGCTCGGACGCAGCTTCGAAGTCGTCGTGTGGATCGAACTCGAGACCGCCCATGCCGACATGATCGACGAGTTCGAATCGGCGCTCTTGGCGATCGACGAGGTCGTCAGCGCCCGCCGACTCTTCGGTCAACCGGATTACACCGCCACGGTTGCCGTCGCCGACGCCGCGGCATACGAACGCCTCCGCATGCACCAACTCGGGCGACTGCCGCACGTGCGCAGCATCAACTCACAACTCACGATGAAGGCGCTCCGCTCCGACATGTGAAGCGAACGGTCGCCGACCGGTCGGGCGACGGCAGCGGAAGTGCCGCGAAAGAGTGGCGCACGCCACGAGTGTGATGAACTCGTGTCATGCCAGTGCCCCTCCAATACGACGCCGCTGGTCCGCAGTTCCAGCAGCTGTTGCGCGACGCCCGCGATGTTGCGGGTCTGACGACACGCAACCAGTCCTACACGATGCTCGAAGGCGTGTTGCTGACGTTCCGCAAGCGCCTCGAGGTGCGGCAGGTGGTGCAGTTCGCCGACGTGTTGCCGGCGGTGACCCGGGCCGTATTCATGGCCCGTTGGGACCCCGACCAACCGGCCGTCCCATACCGTGACCGCGCCGCAATGACCATCGAGGTGCAACAGCTGCGAGCGTTGCACAACTACGCGCCGGATCACGCGATTAGCGCGGTGGCGACGGCGATGCGACGGAACGTGGACGAGCAGCGATTTGATGAATGCCTCGCACGCCTCGGGCCCGAGGCGACCGACTACTGGACGCCCACTGCGCCCGACGACTGGCGCGCGCCAACGGAGTTCGCCGGCACCGTCACCATGGCTCGCGACTTCGTCCGCCCGCGCCGCGTGGCTCGCCCGAAATCCTCCTCTTGACTTGATACATACAGCATGTATGTTTTCTGATATGTCGATGCAACTCACCCCTGGCCCCATCGAACACATCGCCTTGACCGTCTCCGACCTCGACAAGAGCGTCGACTGGTACTCGACCCTGTTTGGCGAGCCGCCGATGTTCGTCGGCGTGATGAGGGAGGGCACGGCTCACGAGCACCGCGCGGCGGTGTGGGCGACCCCGAATCTCGGACTGCACTGCTTCGACGAGCGCACGGATGGAGGCTTCAACGCTCATCGTCCCGGTCTCGACCATGTGGCGTTCTCGTGTTCCGGAATCGAGGAGTTGCGCGAGTGGGCGAGCCGACTCGACGACATGGGAGCCGAACGCGGCGACGTCGTCGCAGAGACATATGGCTCCGCTCTCGGATTTGTCGATCCGGACGGCATCGCGCTTGAGTTCTATGCGAGTTTCTTATGAGCCGGCTGACCAGAGCCGTTGCGGCGGCACTCTATGGACCGGTGGCTCGCGCGCTCGAAGACTTTGATGCTCGCCTGCTGCCCCTCGATCTCGATGTTGATGACGGCATGACCGATCGTTCTCCCACGCACGTGCCCGTGCGGCGGTTCAAGGCGTAGCCCAGGTCGAACGCCGGCGGGGACTACCTCGCCGGCGCGCTCCGGAGTCGGTCGACGAGATAGTCGATCACCGAGCTGTACCGAAGGTGAGCCGCTTGCGGTTCCGCTGAACGCCCGATCTCGATCCCCGCCTGAGTGATCGCGCCGAGAAGGAGGTGGGCGAGCTCGTCCACCGGAACGGAGTCGTCGATCAATCCGTCGGCGATCGCTCTTCGCAACCCCGCACGTGTCGCTCCGAAGGCGTAGCGGACGTCGATATCACGCCAACGTTCCCAGCCGAGCACCGCTGGTCCATCGGTCATCAGGATGCGCCGAGCGTCCGGACGAAGCGAGAAGTCGAGATACGCCTGCACGCCTGCCCGTAGACGTTGTAGGGCGTCGCCATCGACGCTGGCGGCGCGTCGGTTCACCTCATCGGTCAAGTCCTGTTGCAGTTGTTCGACAACGGCTTCGAACAAGCCTTGCTTGTTGTTGAAGTGGTGATAGAGCGCACCTCGCGTCAGCCCGAACTGTCCAACGATCTCTTCGGTCTTCGCCGCGGCGTAGCCGTGTTCAGCGAACATCTGCCGGCCCGATGCGAGCAGCTCGGCGCGAGTGACGTCAGAGTCATGACGCTGCTTGGTCATCTCGCCGACTCTAGATGTCGTTCGACCGAAAATACATACCGCGTGTATGTTCACACGTGGTCGAGTCGCAGGCGCTGCACGGAAGACAGCGCATGACCGAGCCCCTCATCGACGTCGAGTCCGAGCGCCGTGTAGCCAAACAACGCAGCCGCGTCATCGCCGAAGAGGTACGCCACGGCGCTTCCTCGGGAGCGGTCCGCGGCGACCGTGTGGAGAATCTGCTCGGCTCGCGCACTGGCGTCTCCGGTCCGACCCGCAACGACGCCAGCGAGGCCTTCCCGGCGGGACACCTCGGCCACGGTGGGCTGTTGGGAATCAGATCGGGCCCACCACGCAGCGCGCACGGTCTGTTCCGCTGCTGCGGCGCGCACCGCTTCTGCCGTGACGGCCTCGTCGAACCACAACAACACCTCTCCGTGGTGCCGCGGTGCCAACCGGTGCTCGATGGTGGTTGCTCGAGCGTCGGTCCACATTCCTGGGGCTGCAACACTGAGAAAGAGGTCGACATCGTCGTCGGCGCCGATTGCGTCTGTCGCCGTGCGACCGGCCTCGAGCGCGATGCGTTCTGCGTCGAATGCAAGCAACGACTCGATCGCTGCCGCCACCGGCTTGGTCGTCATCGGGTTGAACCCCTGCAGTTTGCGCCCAGACCGACACGCTTCGAGATAGGCCTGAAAGCGCGGTGACCGGTCGCCGCCGTCGGCCGACAGCGAGTAGATGTGCAGCATCGCCTCCAGGGTCGGTTCCACCGCAACGGTCATCTGCCGACCATTGCACACCGCCGCAAGCCGGCGCTTGTGGGTATCGCACGATCCGAGCACACGCCGCGCGCTACGCAGCGAGTGGTGCCGCCCGACTCCTAGAGTCTCGGCGCAGATGTTCCAGTACCTCTCTATGGCGGCGGCAGCGGCGATCGATCTGTTCCTGGCGATTCCGATCGCCGTTGCGGCAAAGGCGGGATTCGTCGAGACGTTCTTGGCGATGGCCATAGGTGGCACGGTTGGAGCGGCGCTCGTCGTGTACCTCGGCGATGCGCTGCGCTCGTTCTGGGCGGCACATCGCAAGGTGCGCGCGCACCCGAAGCCGGCAGGCTGGCTGGAGCGCCAAGCGAAGCGCTTCGGCGCACCGGGTTTGGGACTCCTATCGCCCGTCCTGATCGGTTCGCCCGCAGGCGCAGCGATCGGTGCGGCGATGGGGCTGGAAAAGCGTGTTCTCTTGGCCTGGTTGACCGCCGGTGTGGTGTTGTGGAGCGCCGTTCTGGCCGGGCTGACCAGCCTTGGTGTGACGGCACTCGGCTGATCATCAACTCGCCGTTCGAGACCAACGGTCTACGAATTCACGGCCGCGGTTCAGGCGCCGTTCAGGTCGATACCGGCCTACTGGTGCCATGACCGTGATCGACGAGCCAACCTGCGCCGAACGTGAGATATCGGCGTCACCGCCGCAACGCGATCGTCGCTTGTGGCGGTGGCTGGCGTATGCGGGCGCAAGTGCGCTCGGCGGCAGCCCCGTGCCGACGATGATGCGTTACGAAGACGTTGTCGACTCGGTCACCGTGATCGGCGCCGAGGCGTAGCCGTATCAAGCGTCGCCGGCGCTACATCCCGGTCGATCGGGCGAGGTCGTCGCCGCGCGTCGTCAAGGCCCACAGCACCGCGATCCCGAGCGCGATCATCACGATCGACCACACCGGGTAATACGGCAACCAAGCGAAGTTGACGATCACGCTGAGCCCGGCGAGCACGATGGCGATGACCCGCGCCGCGAGGTTCGCAGTGAACAGTCCGATTCCCGACAGCAGGACGATGACACCCACGATGATGTGGATCCATCCCCAAGCGGTGGTGTTCAACTCGTACACCCATCCGTTGTCGACGATGAAGAACTCATCGTCGGATACGAGCGCAGCGATACCCGCCATGGCGTGGAACAGGCCGGTGATGATCATGATGATCCCGGCAAATGCGGTCCATCCGACCGCCCATGCGTTGACGTCGGTGGACGTCGATTGTGTGTCGGTCATGTAAGCCCCCTCGTGGCTGTGTCCATTTCTTCTTGGCGCTGGCTACTTCTTCTTGCTGCTGGCCTCTTCGTCGAGGAAGAACGCCGGCAGCGCCCAACCGGCGATCATCGTTCCCAACCACACGATCACCGTGGCCAGGATCCAGGTGCCGACACCGGCGATCGACAGACCGTCGGAGATCAGGTCGGTGATCACCAGTGCGATGAACGTGGTGACCAGCGCACCGGCACCTTCGAGCGCTGGCGCGTTTTCTCTCGTGACCTTGCCGATCAGCGGGCGGGTGATGGCCACAGCGAGCGTGAAGATGACCACAGCGATGATGAACGACACCACGTTGATCGATACGTTGCCGAGCACGATCGCGGCGATGAGCAAACCGATGGCATTGCCGGCGAGCAGCAACACAAGGCGGAGCAGCCGTTGTCCCATGGATGCATCATCGTCGATCAGACGCGCGCCGTGAGGGACCCTGGTGAGCGGTTCGCTGTCGGCTCAGGTGTCGGGTTCGGTGGTGTTGCCCCGACGCTCGCGGCCGTACAGCGACACGAGACGCGCCACGAACGTGGCCAGGAAGATCTGTCCGACGATTGCCAGGATCACCGCGATGCGCGCCGAGAACGTTGCGGTTGGCACCTGGTTGCCGTACCCGACGGTGGTCAGCGTGATGAAGCTGAACTCGGGGTAGGTCTCCGGCTCGCTCGGATCGAGCGACAACTGCGAGTCGTCGAGGGTGTCGATGCCGAGGAAGATCCACGAGAACGTCAACCCGATCAGCACGTAGGCCGCAACGGCGCCAATGATGGTCTGCACCGTCACCACTTCGTGGCGCAGAATCGCCCGCAACAACGCGATGATCACGAAGCACAACACGCCGGCCTGGAGAAACGACGCCACTGCTTGCGACGTTGATTGCTCGTCGGCGATCGCCCGCACGACGACCGCGACCGCGGCGATGAGCGTCAATCCGAACAGCAGCGGCCGACGTGGCAGCGCCCCGCGCAACCCGGTGCTGCGGAACGCGGTCACGACGAGCACACCGTTGAGCAGTGCAACGGCCGTCGAGGCCCAGCGGGCGCTGAACGCGGAGATGATGAAGCTCAGCGTGACGATGATCAGAAGGCGGCCGAAGTGTTCGGATTCACCCCCAGCGGCGTCCATCGCGGGCGACGTTAGCGGTCGTGGCCGGTGCGCTGGGGCTATGGTCGGTGACGGGATGCGACGGCTCTGCGAGCGACCGGGATGTTCGGAACCGGCGTCGGTCGCGTACGGCATGCGGCCCGAAGATCTGGTGTTCTGGCTCGATCACCTCGGCGACACTGGAACCGAGCATGGCGTGCTCTGCCAACGACACGCCGATTCGATGATCGTTCCCCGGAACTGGACCCTGGACGACCTGCGCGAACCCGACCTGCACTTGTTCCGACCTCCCGATCCGTCGGCCTTGCCACGTCCCGGGGTTCGCCGCCCGCGCCGTGTCCGACGGGCTGATCAACTCAGCTTCGACCCGCCAACTGGTGTCCCGATTGTCGACGCCAACGGTCCTGACGCCGCGGGACCCCGCGACGTGGTCCGACACGAGCCGGCCAGCGCCGACATCAGCGCCGACATCGACGACATCGACGATGAATCCCCACCGCCCGCTGACCCGTGGCGCCCCGACTTTGACGTCACTGACGATCTCGACGGACTGCTTGCGGCCGAGTCGCCGCTACTGGCGAGAGCGTTCCGCGGCACCGACCGCGATCGCTAGCGATGCACGTCGAGCACACTCTCGACGCTCCGGTCGCGCCGACTCGACTGTTCGAGGAAGTCGCCGATCTGGAGCGCTATCGACGCTGGATGCCCCTGGTGCACGAGGTGGTGGCCGTGCCCCCGGACCGGAGTGGGCCGGCATGGGAGGTGGAGTTGCGAGCGGCGGTTGGTCCGCTGGCCCGGTCGAAGCGCCTACGAATGGTGCGCACGCGCTATGAGCCAACGACGCGTGCGGTGTTTACGCGTCGCGAGGACGACGGTCGTGAGCACGCGCCATGGGTGCTCACGACGGAAATCGACACGATCGACGGGCGGAGCCGGTTGACGATGACGCTCGAGTATGGCGGTCGTCTGTGGGCGGGCGCGGTGCTCCAGGGGGTGCTCGATCGTGCCGTACGCGACGGCAGCGCGGCCCTGCTCGAGCTGGTCACCGAGGAGACGCAGCGGTAGCGACACCGCACTCCCGCGATTCAGGAAACCGTCAAGGTCGGCCCCGAATCGGCCGACAACATTGGGTGGCCCGGAGTCCGTCCGCACGGGTGCCTGCCGGTACCTCGCCCAAACGAGGAAGTAGCATCTCGCCGCGTATGTCCAGCCCAGCGGCGTCCTTGGCGCGTCCGTTTGGGCGTCGCGGCGTGGGTGGCGCGCTGGCTGCCGCCCTTGTGGCGGTGTCGTTGGCTGTGGTCGTCCCGATTGCCGCCGGCGCACAAACGCCCGATGATGACGCTGCCCGAGCGGCGCGCGAGATCCAGGATGCCCGCGACCGGGCGAACGCTGCGGCTGACGCGTTCTTCAAGGCGCAGTCAGCGCTGGACCTGCTGGAGGACGACGTCGACCGGCTCGAACTCGAAGCGGACCAGCTCGCCGAACGCGTCGAGAACCTGCGTCGAGACGTTGAGGCGATCGCATTGGCCCGTTTTGTCAACAGCGGCACGCTGGGCATTCCGCTGTTGACGGGATTGCAGGACCCCAAGGATCAGATCCAAGCCGAGGTGTACGTCGACGTGATGACCAACACCGGCAACAGCACGCTCGATCGCTACGACGCCGCCGAGTCGGACCTCGCCGAGAAGCGTGACGAACTTCGTGAGCGGCGCCGCGAGATCGAAGCACAACAAGAAGAGTTCAACCGGCTGCAGGACGAGGCTGAGGCCGAGGTCGAGCGGCTACGTGAAATCGAAGAGACGCGGTTGCAAGACGAGGCCGTGCGCCGAGCGCTCGAGGCACAGCAAGCCGCCGAACGTGAGCGATTGGTGGAACAGGCTCGCCAGGAGGCTGAAGCCCGGGCCAGGGCCCGACCGAACCCTGGCATCGTCGCCCAGACTGAGATCGCCGCCGCTGCCGAGGCCGCCGCCAATCCAACGACCACCGTGACCGACGGTTCGGTACCAGATGGGTCGGTGCCGGACGACACGTCGCCAGATGGTGATGGCGATGATGGGGTCACCACCGATACCACCACCCCGTCGGGTCCGGTCGCAACCGTGGAGACCGTTCCGACCAACGAGGGAGCCTCCGGCGGCACCAGCGGAGGCCGGACGGGAACCGGCGGGTCGGGGAGC
>JBCBSO010000172.1:0-7971 GCA_039819205.1 Actinomycetota bacterium | reverse complement strand
TCGGCGCACCTAGCTGGGTTGCCGGCGGCGACGATGCGCGCCGCCGGGTGAGCGCTCCGTAAGCGGCATGCCACAACACTGGGTGGTCGTTGGCGCAGGATCGGCGGGTTGCGTTGTCGCTGCCCGTCTCGTGGAAGCGGGCGTCGACGTGACGCTCGTCGAAGCGGGACCCGCGTTGCGGCACGGTTCCGTGCCCGGGTCGATCGCGGGTCTCGACTTCTTCGACGCCATGGTCGAGCCCGAACGCGTCGAGGCCGGGCTCGACGCCACCCGCGTTCCAGGAGGCGAGCCGCACCCGTACGTGCGCGGCCGCGGCGAGGGAGGCTGTAGTGCCGTCAACGCAATGATCGCCCTGCCTGGCGGCGCAGCATGGCGCGAGCCGTTCGGCGATGCCGCGGCGTGGTCACGGGCGCAGGAGCGAGTGGCGATCCCCATCGCCGAGGCGACCGACGACCAACTGGGTGCGGTCGACCGAGCGCTACTCGCAGCCGTGCCCGACGCACGACGGGCACCGCTGACCCAACGCGACGGGCAGCGGGTGACCTCGGCCGAGGCATACGTGTGGCCGCATCTCGACTCGACGCATCTCACGTCGACCACCGACACCACTGTGGATCGCGTCTTGTTCGAGGATCGCTCGGCGGTCGGTGTGCGGTGTGCCGACGGCTCCGAGATCGATGCGGATCGAGTCGTCCTCTGCGCGGGCGCAATCCAGAGCCCGGCGATCCTGATGCGTTCAGGGGTCGATCGCGACGGCCTCGGGAGCGGGCTCAGCGACCACCCGTCGGTGAGTCTGGTGCTCGACCTCGTTCCAGAAGCCGTGAGCTCGCGCGGGCGTCTCGCCGCCGGCGCGCTCGTCGAGCGCGACGGCACGCAGGTGCTGTCGGTGAACCACCTCGATCACACGGCCGAGGCCGAGGGACTGGGATCGTTGTTGGCCGCACTAATCCGTCCGGTCGGCCGGCGCGGGCGGGTGTCGCTCCACGCGGAGCGCCCCGACGACCCGCAGGCGCCGCCGGTGGTCGAGTTCGACCTCGTTGGCGATCGGCGTGACCTTGCCGGGCTGACGCAAGCGGCGCGCACCGCCATCGACGTCAGCCGACTCGGAGCGATACGCGAGATCAGTTCGGCCGTGTACGTCGATGCCTTTGGCACGACGGTCGACGATCTGATCGGGGCCGGCACCGATCGGTTCGCCACGTGGCTGCGCAGTGGCGCTGGCGACTATGTGCACGCCGCCGGCACGTGTGCCGTGGGCGCGGTGACAACACCCGACGGGCAGGTGCTCGGCCGTGAGCGGCTGTATGTGTGCGACGCCTCGCTGTTCCCGGTGATCCCCGATGCCAACACGCACCTGCCCACGACGATGCTCGCCGAGCTGGTCGTCGACCGCTGGATCACGGCTGGCATCATGGACGAATGACGACCACCGAGTTCACCCTGGGCCTCCACGATGTGGGCGACGGTTGTTTCGCATACCTGCAACCCGACGGCGGGTGGGGGTGGAGCAACGCCGGGTTGATCGTGGGCGACGGGCAGTCGCTGCTCGTCGACACGTTGTTCGACCTGCGGCTCACCGCTCGCATGCTCGATTCGATGGACGTGCAGACCACTGCGGCACCCATCGGCACGGT
Organism: Actinomycetota bacterium; assembly: GCA_039819205.1. Classification (GTDB taxonomy): domain Bacteria; phylum Actinomycetota; class Acidimicrobiia; order Acidimicrobiales; family Ilumatobacteraceae; genus JABSQH01. The sequence continues at coordinate 6,337 of JBCBSO010000172.1, read as the reverse complement.
GGTGAACACCCACGCCAATGGCGACCACTGCTACGGGAACTCCGAGGCAACCGCCCGATTCGACAACGTCGAGATCATCGCCTCGACCGCCGCCGCTGCGGAGATGCCAGAAGTTCCGCCGGCGATGCTCGCCGCGCTCAATCACGCACCCGGTGAGGTCGGCGATCTCTTCCGTTCGTTCTTCGGCGAGTTTCACTTCGACGGGATCGAGCAAGCGCCGCCGACGCGCACGTTCGACGGCCGACTCGAGCTCGACGTGGGTGGCCGAACTGTCGAACTCATCGAGGTCGGCCCTGCGCACACCGCCGGTGACGTGCTCGTGCACGTGCCGGACGCCAACACGGTGTTCGCCGGCGACATCTTGTTCATCAAGGGCACGCCCATCGTGTGGGCTGGGCCGCTTTCGAACTGGGTTGCTGCTTGCGACGCCATCGTCGACATGGGGGCGACCACGATCGTGCCGGGGCACGGTCCGCTCACCGACGCGGCGGGCGTCACCGAGGTGCGCGACTACCTCAAGTTCGTCGACGACGAGGCCACCGCCCGACACGACGCCGGGGTCGACGCGTTCGAAGCGGCGCGGGAGATCGGCGCCGCACTCGGTGTCCATGAGACATATCGAGACTGGGCCGAGTTCGGTCGCATCGCGGTGAACGTCGAAACCGTGTACCGCACGCTCGATCCGACACACGAGACCCCCGATGTGGTCGAGCAATTCCGGCGGATGGCCATCCTCGAATCGACGTGATCGACGTCGCCGTCGTCGGCGATGGTCCGGCGGGGAGTGCGGTTGCGGGAGCGCTGCATGAACGCGGCGTCGACGTCGTCTTGTTCGGACCCGATGCCCCGTGGCCGGCGACCTACGCCACCTGGGTCGACGAGCTCCCCGCCGCGTTCGAAGATGCGTTGGCCTGGACGACACCGACGATCGCCGTCGCCGCGGAGTCGATCCATCAGCTCAACCGGCGATACGGCGTGTTCGACAACGAGCGCTTGCGCAGCGCCACGCGTAGCGCAGGGCGCCAACACGTTGGTGAGGTGACCACCGTCGACGAGATCGATGGCGGCGCAGCGCTGACACTCGCCTCGGGCGACCCGTGCACCGCCCGTCTGGTGATCGACGCCACGGGGTGGCCGTCGGCCCTGCGGCAACAACCCGACGCGAACTCGCAGCCGGCATTCCAGACCGCGTTCGGCGTCGTGCTGGCCGAGCGGCCAGGCGGCGCCCTCGGCGAACCGATGTTCATGGATTTCCGCGACGTCACCGGCGGCGACCCGTCGATCGGTCGCGTCCCGACCTTCTGCTACGCCCTCGAAGTCGCCGACGGGTGGCTCGTCGAAGAGACGGTGCTCGCTGCGCAGCCGGCGGTCGAGCCGATCGCGTTGCTGCCGCGCCTTGCCCGTCGCCTCGGCGTGCCGTCCGACGAGTTGCTCGACCGTGCGGTGCGCACCGAGTACGTGCGCATCCCGATGGGCGTCGAGCCGACCGAGCGCAACGGGTCGATCGTCGCGTTCGGGGCGGGGGCCGGCTACGGCCATCCGGCGACCGGGTTCTCGGTTGCGGCCTCGCTGCGCGCCGCCATGCGTGTGGCGGATGCGGTCGTTGCAGCAACCGGCAGTGGAGCCGACGTCGTCGATGCTGCTGCAGGCGCAGTGTGGCCGCGCTCGATGCGGCGGACGCGGGCGCTGCACGACCTGGGGTTAGGGGTCCTGCTCGAGCTCGACCAGGCTGGCGTACGGCAGTTCTTCGACCGTTTCTTCACCACGGAACACTGGCCCGCGTATCTCCGGGTCGACTCGACACCCGCCGAGGTCAGTAGGTCGATGCTCGATCTGTTTCGGGCGGCGCCGTGGTCGTTGCGCCGTCGGTTGGCGCTGCGGAACCCGGCGCCCCTGGCGCGGGCGGTCGTGGGCGCCTAGCGGGATCAGAGCCAGCGTCGTCGCGATGCAGGTCCTTGCGTCGGTTGGTGATCGAGCGCCGCACGGCGAGCACCCATCCGATCACGACACAGACGGCGAAGATGAACCACTGCATGGCGTACGAGAGGTGCGGCCCTTCGTCCAGGTCGGGTGCAGGAACCGGCGTCGGGTCGGTGTCGCTGACCGGTGGCGTTGATTCGATCAGGTCGAGATAGATCGGGGCGACGGTTCCGTCGAACTGCGGTGCCAGCCGATCGATCTCCACTCGACGGATCTCGGTGAGTGGTCCGTCTGCAGCGTCGGTCAGTTGACCGGTCTGACGTTGCTGGGTCGGCCGGACTCGCCCGATGATCTCGACGTTGCCGTCGGGCGGCGTCGGTGCGTCCACGGTCAGCGGAATGAAGCCGCGGTTGACCAACACCACGCTTGGATCACCCGCGCTGGCATTGTCGAGTTGCAACCCGGTGATGACGTTGTCGCCGGCGCGGCCACCTTGCGTGCGATTGAACACCAGGACCTGCTCGTCGATCCACGTTCCCTCGGCGCTGACGATGCGCCACTGTGCGGTGTCGGCATCGAAGCCGGGTTCGGCGAGCAATTCGTCGAGGGGCACCACCGGCTCGTCGCTGCGTGCTTCGACGTCGGCGTTGAACGACTGGCGTTGGTCGAGACGGTCGAGCTGCCAGAACCCGAGGTTGATCATCAGCACCACACCGAAGATCACAACGATGTGAAACGCGATCCATCGCGGCTGCAGCAGAAAGCGGTACGAGATGCGCTCGGTGTTGTCTGGCGCGGTGTCGGCGCGCTCGGTGTCGGCAGGGATGCCACTCGTCATGACGAGTACGACGGTATCGGCGGTCGGGGCTACGGTCCGAGTGATGGGGGAGGAATCCGCAGGGTCCGCTGACACGTCCAATGACGTCCCGGCCTGGCTGACCGACGAGTGGGTGCGCTCGATACTCGGCGCATCGGCGGCGATCGATCACATCGAGCGCATCGGCGATGGGCTGGTCGGCATGAACTTACGGCTCGTGCTGACCGGCAGCGACCCGTCGACCGTGGTCGTCAAGTTGCCGTCACCGGACGAGACCAGCCGGGCATCGGGGATCGCGCTGCGCAACTACGAGCGCGAGGTGAAGTTCTACCAACGGATCGCCGACACGGTCGACGTCCGCGTCCCGGGTTGTCATCACGCCGAGTGGGATGAATCCACTGGCGACTTCGTGTTGGTGATGGAAGACATGGCGCCCGCCCGGCAGGGCGACCAACTCACCGGGTGCGACGTCGGCACCGCGGCGGCCGTGATCGACGAGTTGGCGCGGCTCCAGGGCCCCCGCTGGGACGATGAAACGCTGTTCGCCGAGGACTGGCTGCAGCGTCGCACGGGCGACGACGACGGTGCCCAACTGGCGGGGCTATGGCAGATCTTCTTCCCCGGGTTCGAGGCGACGTACCGGCACTACCTCACCGACGACGAGTACGACCTGGCGGTGGCGTTCGGCCCGCAGGTCGCCGACTGGGTCAACCGCCGCACGGGACCGTGGACGGTGACCCACGGCGACTTCCGGCTCGACAACATGTTGTTCGGCGACGGCGACACGTCTCCGCGGGTGACCACCGTCGACTGGCAAACGCCCGGCCACGGTGTCGGCGTGACCGACCTGAGCTACTTCATCGGTGCTGGTTTGCTCCCCGAGGATCGTCGCGAGCATGAAGTTGGGCTCGTCGAGCGATACGCCGACGCACTCGGCGAGTACGACGTGCACGTCGACCGCGACTGGTTGTGGACGACGTACCGACGTGACGCCTTTGCCGGCGTGGTGATGGCCGTGGTCGCCTCGCAGGTTGTGGGCTCCTCAGATCGCAGTGAGGCGATGTTCGCGGCCATGGCGACCCGCCATCTGCGCCAAGCCCTCGACCTCGACTCGCTCGCGCTGATCTAGCCCTGGTCCGAAAAACCGGGGATTCCAGGCGCCTCGCGCCGGATTCCGCGAACAGAACGGAGGGGACGTGCTAGCCAGCGGCGAGGAGCGCGCCGTAGACGGCCATCAGCAGGTTGAGACCGCGTTCGTCGCCGAGGGTCGAGTCGTCCATGCGGTTCATCACGTAGCTGAAGCTGATGTGCGCATCGCAATCGATCACCGCGAGTGACCCGCCCCAACCGCCCCAGAAGCAGGTGCGCGGGTTGGGCAGCGGCACGGTCTCGCTCGGCAGGCCGAAGCCCATGCCGAGCCGCATCGGCACGCCCAGGACGAGGTCGGTGCCTTCGATCTGCTCGTCGAAGATTCGCTCGATCCCCTCGGCTGAGAGGATGTCGACGCCGAACGCCGAGCCGTCATTGGCCGTCGCAGTGTGGATGCGCGCTACGGAGCGGGCGTTGCCATGACCATTGCCAGCTGGCGATTCGGCACGCCGCCACTCGGGGCGCAGCGCCATGTCGGCCGACGTGGTCGGATTGCTCGTCGTCCGCACAACAACGCTGTTCGGGTCGTCGGACTCGGCCGTGTCGAGCTTTCCGCTTGGCGGCGGGATGACGTGAGCGATGCGCGGGTCGTGTTCGGCCGGGGTTCCGATGTGGAAGTCGGCGTCGAGTGGGCCGGCGATCTCCTCGGCGAAGAATGTGCCCAGCGAGCGGCCGTCGACCCGCTTGACGATCTCGCCGAGCAAGTACCCCTGACTGATCGCGTGGTAGCCGGACTGGCTGCCCGGCTCCCACCATGGGGCCTGCGCCGCGTGCAGCCGGGCGAGCTTGTCGTGATCGAGGTAGTCATCGGGCACGAGCGGTTCGTCCCACCCCGACAGGCCGGCGGTGTGCGCCAGAACGTGACGCGTAGCGATCTGTTCTTTGCCGTTGGCTGCGAACTCCGGCCAATACGTGGCGATCGGCTCGTACAGGTCGAGTTCGCCGCGATCGGCGAGGACCAGACAGGTGAGGGCGGCCATGGTCTTGGTCGTCGACCACACGTTGATGATCGTGTTCTCCTCCCACGGACCATCGCCGTGGTCGAAGGTGGCCGTGCCGCCCCACAGGTCGACCACCGGCTCGCCGTTGACCGTGGCGGCGACCGACGCGCCGACCTCGTTCTGGTTCTCGAAGTTGGCGACAAAGGCGTCACGTACCGCCTCGAAGCCGTCGGCGACCATTCCCTGCGGTTCCATGCAGCAGATGATCGCGAACGACATGTCTTGGTGACGGTTCGGAGCCGATCGCTCGTCGGTGACACACGGTGCGACAACGTGCGGTACTGGGCAACACCTTGGCGATGTGATGACGATCTTCGCCGCAACAGTGATCATCACGAGCTTGGCCGCGGTGTACATCGGACGGCGCGCGGCCCTCCCGCCAGTTGCCGAGTGAGCAACGTCGATCCTGTGACGAGCACTACCGTCGGGTTCGTGGAACTGCCCGACTTTCACATCCCGCACGCCGAGAAGATCGAGTGGATGATCGAGACCGACGGGTGGGCGCTGGAACCCGTGGGTGCCGATCCCGACACCGACCCACCAACCCCGGCCTACGCCTACACGATCGGTGTGCCGGCCGCGGTGGGCTTCAGTGAGCTCTCGGTGTTCGGCCTCACCCCCGTAGCGGCCAAAGGGCTCTTGGGCCTGGTCGTGGATGCGTGCCGTGGCGGCACTGAGATTCCGCTCGGCATCGAGCTGACAGGACTGCTCGACAACGACCTGCGTTGCCTGTTCGCGCCGGTCGACCTACGTGAGTGGGGTCCGATGTTCACCACAGCATCGTCGTGGTACCGCGGCGAGGACTTTGCGTTGACTCAGCTGGTGTATCCCGATCGCAACGGGTTCATGCCGTACGAGGCAGGATTCGACCAACGGATGCGCTTCGCACAACCGGTGATCGGCGCTGTCCAATCCGGCTAATCCACCCGCTGGTACGCTCGTCACCAGCGAATTCGGCCGTTGGGCCAGCTCATTCCCTCTCGTTCATGACGACACCCGACGTGCTCCCGGTTACCGGTGCTTGGCAGCCCGGCGACGATCCCGGCCACCGCCGGTTCTTCACGTTCGCCACCGATCGTCGATTCGCGCTCGATGCGGGCGTCGCCTTGCGCGATGTGGTGGTCGCCTACGAGACGTGGGGGCATCTCGACGCCGATGCGTCCAACGCCATCTTGTTGTGTCATGCGTGGACGGGCGACAGCCACGCCGCCGGACCGGCAGCCCGGGGGCATGCCACCGAGGGGTGGTGGGACGACATGGTCGGGCCTGGGCGGCCGGTCGACACCGACCGGTACTTCGTGGTCTGCGCCAATGTGCTCGGCGGTTGCCAGGGCTCGACCGGCCCGGCGTCGCCGCACCCCGACGACGGCCAGCCGTACGGCTCGCGGTTTCCCGTGGTGACGATCCGCGACATGGTCCGCAGCCAGGCCCGCCTCATGGAGTCGCTCGG
>JBCBSO010000171.1:0-7981 GCA_039819205.1 Actinomycetota bacterium | reverse complement strand
CTTCGAAGTGCAGGTGCGGCACGTTGGCGTTGCCGGTCGAGCCCACGTAGCCGATCGTTTCGCCCGCCGACACCCCGCGCCCAGAACCGGCGTAGCTGCTCAGGTGGGCGTAGAAGTAGCGGTTCCCCGAGTTGCCGTGGACATAGGCCGACAGCCCGCCGAGCGGGGTCGAGCGGAACGACACCGTGCCGCTCTCCACGGCGACCAGCGGTGTGCCAGTGGGCGACATCATGTCGACGCCCTTGTGCGTTCGGCCGCCGGAGCGAGGTGCGCCCCACGTGTCGGAGAACGCCCGCGGGCCCTGCACAGGGCAGACCAATCCGTTGCCCGATGGTGCGGGTGCGGGCGCCGGTGCGGGTGCAGGAGACGGAGCCGGGGCGGGTGCTGGGGCTGGGTCCGGTGCGGCGGCGGGCGCCGAGCCTCCACCGGACGAGCCGCCCGACGACCCTCCGGCGTCGTTCGACGCGCTCGAACCGTTCGACCCACCCGAGTTGGCCGAGCTGCCGCCCGCCGACGAGCCACCGTTCGATCCAGCGTTCGAGCTGCCGGCGTTGGCCTGGGCCGCTGCGGCCGCCGCCGCTGCCTCGGCTTGTTCTTGGGCGAGTCGTGCCTGGCGTTGCCGCTCGAGTTCGCGTTGCACCGCGACGTCGCGCAAGCGCTGCTCTTCGATCTCTTGTAGCCGCACGATCTCGGCCTCGGCAGTGGCCTTGAGCTGCTCGTACGTGTCGCGGGCATCTGCGGTCTCGTTGACGGTTCGCTCCAGCTCGCGCTGACGGTCCTCGACCTCGTCCATCGTGTTGGCGAAGTCGTCGAGCTCGACCGACGCGCTGCCGCGGGCGACGCTGGCGTACACCTCGGCGGTCAAGACGTCGCTGGTGGCATCGAAGTCGACCAGCAGTGGGTTTGCCGTGGTCCCGGCGCCGACGAACGTGCGCAGCGCGCTGGTGGCGAGGGTGGAGCGCATCTCATCCGCTTCGGCCTCCACCGCCGCGAGCCGGTCCTCCGCCCTGCCGATTTCGACCGAGAGTTGATCGAGCTCGGATTCGGCGTCGAACATCGCCTGCGCGGCCTGGTTGGCCCGGTCGCGGGCAGCCTGGATCTCCCTCGCTGCCTGCTCGGCCTCGGCGTCTTGTGCGCCCACCGAACCGGGCACCACCAGCGAGAGCGCCACCGCACACGCGGCGCCGATCCCGACGATGGCGCGCGGCGCCCCACCTGGATACATCGGCGAGAGACTAGTGGAATGTTTCAGTTTTGTGACGAACCCGCGCGAAACCGCAACGAAACACTCCTCGACAACGCCTGCCGAGCACCGGTTCAGCGGACGGCGTCGGCCAGTTCGCGGATCGTCCGTGCTGCTCCCCGGCCAGCGACGCGGCTGAAGTCGGCGGGTCCAAACGCAGCTCGCACGTCGCGTTCGACCTGATCAGCGACATCACGGACCGCCATCGAGGCCCCCTGACCGGTTCGCTCGAGCAGGTCGAGGTACCAGCCGAGCAACTCGGCGGCAGCGTCAGGGCGGTCGAGCTCCAGGCATCGCCCGGCGAGCAGAGGCAGGGCCGTGCGCAACGCGAACACGTCGAAGTGGTGCCGCGAGTGGCCGATCGCCTCGGCCGCTGCCGTTTCCATTGCCGGACCGTCGCCGCTGCGCCAGGCGACCACCGCGACGGCCACCGCCGATTGCGCCTGGCTGAGCGGGTCGGCGATGCGCACCGCGGTGTGCCGGCTGCGCTCGGCCCAGCGCCACGCCCGGTCGATCTCGCCGCGACTGGCGGCGAGCATGGCGCCGAACCGGAGCGACTGTGCTCGGGTGAACTCGTCGCCCACATCGTCGGCGATGTCGCCCTGCTGGGCGTACAAGTCGGCGGCGGTATCGAGCCGGTCGGCGTACCACGCCGCATTGCCAGCGGTGTGCAACACCTGCATCCGCTGCTGGGTACCACCCGAGCTCATTTCGGCCGCGGCGGCGAGGTGATCTGCAGCCACCGCATACTCCTGCCGACTGAACGCCCGGCACCCACGGACCGTGTCGGCAAACCCGGGCAGTGGAACGTCGTCGAGCTGCGACTCGATGCGGTCGAGCAGCTGCGCACACGCCCGACCATCGCCCTGATACCACGCTAGAAACCCCGCCTGTGCGGCCGACGCACAGACCACCACCGGAACCGCATCGGGGTGGCGGGACAGCGCACGTTCAATTCGTTCACGACCCTCGCTGATGCGACCGGTGCGCTGGAAGTGTGTGCCGAGCAGTCCGGCGAGTTGCAGCTCGCGCGCATCGCTGGCGTCGGCAAGTACGGCGAGCGCCGGCAGCACTTCGTGGTCGAGGTCGGCGAGCTCGACCGGATCGGTGATCACGGAGCGGTCACCGCGGCCACCGTCGCCCGGTGCTCGCCCGGTCGTCGCTTGCTTCGGCGCAAAGAAGTCGCGGCGCGCCGCGTCGAGCACCAGGTGGGCAACGGCGACGCGGGCCGCGCGTGCGCCATCAGCATCAGCCTGCTCGACGGCATCGGCCACGGAGTCGGGGAGCCGGAATCGCGCCGGCGTGCCGTCGAGGCGGGCCACGAGGGACCGCTCGACCAGATCGCCGACAAACCGCACCGTCGACGCACCGTCATCGTCGTCGAGGATCGCCCTCGCCGCGCGGAGGGTGAACGGACCGGAGAATCCGGCGAGGCGGGTGAGCCCTGCCGCAGCGTCTGGCGCCAACAAGCCGATGCTCCAGTCGGCAGCCGCTCGAACCGAACGGTGACGATCGTCGGCCGCGGCCGTCGCCGACAGCAGCTCGGGATCGTTGCGCATCCCCCGCAAGAGCTCGACGGCGCCGAGCGCGGCGAGCCGGGACGCCGCCAACTCCAGGCCGAGCGGTAGTCCGCCCAGCTGCTCGGCGATCTCGGCGAGCACCTCGGGTGACTCTTCACGGTCGAGCGAGCGGCTGAGCAACTCGCTCGCCGCGTCTGGTGCAAGCCCACCAAGGCGTAGGACATGCACGTCGCGGCCGCCCGTGGCCACCTGCGAGGTGAGCAATACACGCAGCCCGGGCACAGCAGCCAGCGCTTCGACCGCCGCGGCCACGCCCTCGGGGTCGACTTCGCAAGTTTCGAGTACGAGCAGCGTGGGGCGTTGGCCGAGGGCATCTGACACCGTGGCCGCCAGCGGCGCCAAGGGGTGCTCGACCACGCGCCGCTCGGCGGCGATCGCCCGCAGCGGATCGCGACCTCGGTGGCGAGCCAGGTCGACGTGCACCACCGCAACGTCGAAGCGCTTCTGGAACCGCCGCGCCGCCGTGACCGCTAGCGCACTCTTGCCGGCGCCACCGGGGCCAACCACGGCGACGCACCGGTGCTCGGTCAACATGCCCTCGAGCGCGCTCAGCTCCTCGTCGCGACCGACCAGCCGACGCGCCGCTGGCAGACCATCGCCGCGCGCGGCCACCGGCGTCGCGGCGGCGGTGGCGTCGCGCCGCAACAACACCGGGTCTTGGTCGAGAATGGCCCGCTCGAGCAGCTGTAGTTCGCGTCCTGGATCGAGCCCGAGATCGTCGTGCAGCGCCCGGCGGATGCGGCCGTACTCGGCGAGGGCCTCGCGCTGTTCACCGCTGCGATAGAGCACCAGCATCATCTGGCCGGCGAGCCGCTCGCGATACGGGTAGTCCGCCACCGCTGCACGCAGGAGCGGGAGCACCTTCTGCTCTGCGCCTGCATCGAGAGCGAAACCAACTCGGGCCTCGATGGCGGTGGCCCGCTCGTCGCGCCATCCGGCGACAGCAGCGAGCGCCCACGGTTCGTCGGCGAACTCGGCCAACGGCGGCTCAGCCCACAAATCCAAGGCCCGATCGAGGAGCGCCGTCGCGGCAGCGCGGTCGCTGCTATGGATACGTGCCGCCTCGTCGACGTCGGACACGAAGCGGGCGACGTCGAGCTGCTCGGGGCCAAGCGCCAAGCGATAGCCCCCGCCCTCGTGGCTGATGAAGCTCCCAGCGCTGTGGCGGGCGCGATCTGGCTCGAGCAGGTCGCGCAAGCCCGAGAGGTAGGTCTGGACTGCGGTGCGCGCACTCGGCGGTGCACCGTCGCCCCAGATCGCTTCGGTGATGACATCGTCGGGAACAACGTCGCCGAGCCGCGACACGAGCAGTGCCAGGATCAGCCGCTGGCGCCGTCCGCCGACGGGCTCGCGCGTTCCATCGCTCGTGGCGACATCGATCGCTCCGAACGCCCTGACCAGCACCAACGCGACAGTATCGACCCCGGACTCGGCGCGCTTGAGCCTGCGCTGAGTGAGTCTTGAGTCGGACCCAGCACGGTGTCGTCGAGGAGGTCCGACGATGGCCAACGACCGAACGATCAAGGATGCGCAGCCGGCGCCGAAACCCGACCCAAAGGCTGAGCCTGCGCCTGAGGCGAAGCCCGACGCCAAGGCCGAGCCCACTCGCGCCGCGCAACCCGACCCGAAGAGCGAGCCGGCACGGGAGCCTGCGACCGAAGCGAAACCGGACCCAGCACGGGAGCCTGCGACTGAGGGGAAACCGGACCCAGCACCGGATCCAAAGGCGAACGTCGGCGACATCGACGCCGACGCCGCACCGCCGGCACCGGATCTCGCGCCGCCGCCGGTGTATGAACGAACCGTCGAGGTGGAGGGCGACAACGTCGCCGTCGAGGAGTCGGTCGGCTACCACCAGGGCGCCGCAGAGCAAGAGGTGTACCAGCGGGTCGAACACGACGATGACGGGTTCGCCGCCGCAGTCGGCGGACGCTCCTCGCTCGCCGACTACGAAGTGTCACGCACCGAGGCAGGCATCACCGTCGACGACGAGGGCACCGCGGCGTACGTCGAGCACGCCACGCCCGGCCACACGGTGCGTGCCGAAGCGGGGGTCGACGTCGACGACGACGGCGCAACCATCGCGGCCCGCCAGAGCGTGATCGTTGGCAAGGACACCACGGTGAGCGCAGTCGAGGCAGATGCGCATGCCGACACCGATATGCGCGATGGCGACGTTGGCGTCCGCGCCGGCGTACGCGACGAAAACGTTATCGGCGAACACACCAATTACGTCGAAGGTGAGGCGCGCTACGAGGAGCACGACGACGGATCGGCGACGACTACGGTCGGCGCTGAGGGTCGAATCGCAACCGGCGATCAGCACGTGGAGGCGCATGCCCGCCACGAATCGACCACCGATGGCGATGGAGCCACCGACGCCGCGACCAGCGTCGGGGCCGACGTGCGGCTCGGTGACACGGGCGTCGGGGGCCGCTACGAGCGCGACACCACGACCGACGCCGACGGCGAGGTCACCAGCGACACCACCACGATCGGGGGCGGGGTCGATGTCGGGGCGCACGAGTACACCGCAGAGCGGACCACCACCTATGAGCGCACCGACGACACCGAAAGCACCGGCAACCGCATCGACCTGGGTTACGAGGACGACGCGGGCGGGTCCGCCGGTATCGGGTTCGAACACACCGAGCGGTTGACCGAGACCGACGAACGCGATGAGCCCGATGAGATCGACGAGCTGATCGGGATGGCGTCCGGGCATGGCGGTGCGGTGCCGACCGACCACGACACGACCACGACAGTCGAAGGGCACCTGGGTGACGCTGATGCGAGCGTGACGTTCAACGAGGGGCGCGACTTCGATGGTGAGCGCGGCGAGGGTTGGACCGGAGCCGGGCTGGGAGCGGACTACACCGACCGTCAGTGGTCGAGCACCGACGCCACGGTCGGCGAGACCGAGGTGGGCTACTACCAACGCAGCGAGGAGACCCTCGATCGCAACCCACTCGATGGTGACCTCGAGGATTCGTCGTCGGTCGAGCGCGGCGGCTACGTCGGCAACCTCGAGGCCCGCTATCACAACGAGGACTACGCACGAACCGATGTGAATCCGTTCGATGGCGACGTGTCGCACTCCTCCGGCGGATCCCAAGGGGTCGAGGTCGGTGGATTCGAGGTGTCGCGCAGCGGTGCGGCCGAGACCAACGTCGACCTCGATGGTTCCGATGGGTCGGTGGGCGCTTCGCAGTCGTCCGAGACGAACCTCACGGTGGGCGACTTCCAGGCGAACCAGTCGGGCGCCAGTTCGGTCGAGGCTGGACCCGGTGGCGTGGCGGCCGCCAGCGACGGGACGGTCGACGCAACGGGCGTCGGCAGTTCCTCCACGAGCGGGCGTCACGAGACCGACATCGATGCCTCCGACGGCAACATCGGGTCGTCGACCCAAGTGGAGCACGACACCGACGTGCTCGGGGTACACGTCGGCGGCAGTGCTGGCGGCTCGATGTCGTTCGACGACACGGACGGCATCGCCGCTTCAGCGGGTGGCGAAGTCGATGGGGTCGGCTCGGCCGAGGCGTCGGTCGGCACCGACGGCGCCGAGGCCTCTGGCACGTTCCTTGGGGTCACGGTCGGAGCGACCCTTGGCAGGGGCGGCGCCGGCGTAAATGTCGACACTGACGGCGACGGTGAGAGCGAGACACCCGGCGAACTGGTCGACGGCGCGATCGGCGCAGCGGAGGATCTCGGCGACGAGGTCGGCGAGGGCATCGAAGAGGTCGGCGAAGCGATCGGCGACGCGGTGGACGATGTCGGCGACGCGATTGAAGACGCCGCCGAAACCGTCGGCAACTGGCTGTCCGGCGACGACGAGGACGACGACGACGATGGTGATGACGACGCCACCGTCGGCGAGATGATCGACGACTTCCTTGGAGGGTTCGGGTGAGCGCCGACAACGACCACACAGCGAACGACGAGGCGCCGACGATTGAACGCGAGGACGTGTCGCCCATGCCGACCGATGACCAACAACCGCCCGGCGATCACCGCGAGTACGTCGAGAAGGTGTACTGGCCGCCGTCCGAGCCGGCGAGTCACGAGCCACCGAGGGAGGAGTACACCCGGTACGCACCGCCCGACGAGGAACGCCCCACCGAGCAACACGAACCACCTCCGTACGCCGGTCGCTACGACCCACCCCAAGAACAACAGGACTCCGAGCAACACGAACCACCCCCGTACGCCGGTCGCTACGACCCACCCCACGAACAGCAGGACTCCGAGCAACACGAACCACCCCCGCCCAATTTCTACGATCGCTACGACCCGCCACACGAACAGCAGGACTCCGAGCAACACGAACCACCCCCGTACGCCGGGCGCGACGAACCACCGCACCAGCAACACGACCCCGAACAACACGACCCCGAACAACACGAACCGCCCCCGTACGCCGGGCGCGACGAACCACGGAACGAGCAGCACGGCGGCGACTCGCGCTTCGAACACGAGACCGACCTCGATGTATCCGACGGACCGGCGGGCTCGTCGACCGAGGTTTCCCAGGAGATGGACTTCCTCGGTGGGACTGCAGACATGGGTGGCGGCACGGCGGTGCAGTACGACGACGACACCGGAATGCGAGATCGCGCGGACGGTGGGATCGGCGATCACCAGGCCGACCTCGGGGTCGAGGGCGCGCACGTCGAGGGAACGGTGCTCGGCACCACACTCGGGGCGAATCTGGGCGCCGACGGCGCCGGCGTGCAGGCGGGCGACGCCGCGGGCGACACAACGCCAGCCGATGATCTCGTCAGCGACGTCGCGTACGGGGTGGGCGATGTAGACGACGACGTCGGTGACGGCCTCGGCGCTGCGACGGAGGCGATCGGCGACGCACTCGACCACATGGGTGACACGGCCAGCGACTGGATGTCGGGCGGCAGCGACGACGACGAGGCGGACGACGAGGACGACGACCGCAGCGTTGTCGACATGATCGACGACTGGCTCGGGGGCTTCGGATGACCTACAGCCTCGGTATCGACCTCGGCACGACCTACAGCGCGGCCGCCGTTGTCCGCGACGATGCCTTTTGTTGACATTTCCATTTCCTTATTGAGAGTATTGTGTGTACCAAATGCATCCTGAGAACATGAATAAACCATGTAAGAGGGTTTGTACGGACATTAAG
>JBCBSO010000170.1:0-7996 GCA_039819205.1 Actinomycetota bacterium | reverse complement strand
CTCGTCGATCTGCTCCGGGGTGACCGCGAGGCGTACGAAGTCGATCGTCGCACCGAGATCGGCGAACTCGAGCACCTTGCCGGCGAAGTCCTCCCAGGCGCCCACGCCACTGGGGTCGTGATCACCGAGTTGCACCATGATCGTGAACACGTCGGGGTCGACGTTGTGTCCAACGCGCCATGTAAACGACTCTGAGGCGTACCCGCGCTGAATGCCGAGCGGCACGTCCCACCGGGTACAGACCGGCGCAATGACACCAGAGATGGCGTCCTTCTCGGTGAACACTTCGATCCTGGTGTCGCCAGTCCACAGGTTCTGCCGATACATGCCGGCCCAGTTGGCGAGCGCGTCCTCTTTCGATCGGAACGACGGATCCTTGAGGACGTATCGGGTGCCGTCGGTGATGTCGTCGTAGGCGATGTCGCCGTTGCGACGCAGCTTCAGCAACTCGCGACCGACTTTGCGGTAGTCGTTCTCCGTCTTCTCGATGAGGCCCGACGGCTGGAGCCGGTAGTACACGCCGCGCAAGGTCACCGGCGCGTCTGCCGCAACGGCCTCGATGATCGCCGTGTGCAGCGCCTCAAGCTCGGCCTTCGTCGAACGACGCCGTCTTACGGTGCTAGGCCGGTAACCGTTCGCACGAGGATCGATACGATGGTGATCGTCACCGGCACCGTTCGTGTGCTCCGGAGCGCCGCCTTCTTCCCGGGGGCGGCGTTCTCGCGTCTGGGCGCTCAAGCTGCATCACCGGCGTGACCCGTGGACTCCGGTGGTTCCATGCCGGCAGCGGCGTACACGTCGACGAGCGGGATGCGAATAGCGCGACTGCCTGGGAGCTCGACTCGACCGAGTTCGCCGCGGTCGATGAGTTGGTAGATGTGGGTGCGAGTAACGCCGAGCATGACTGCGGCGTCACGGGGTCGTACAAGCAGGGGAGTGGGCTCTGCCACCTTGGCCTCCGAGTGTGTGAGGCGGTACCCCGCTTGGTGACAGGAGAACGAGCTACGCGCCGGGCGGTTTCAACTCGGCCATCGCGGCCTCATGGTTCGCCGGCATCGCGCCTGGAGGTCGGTCGCTCACCATCGCGGTCAAGCGGGACCCGAGAGGGCTGAACCTGCACCTCTCACCTGTCGATGCCCACTAAATCACAGGGCGATAACTACGTCAATGCTGTTAGGCGTCGGAGCGGCGATTCAGCTGGTCGACTGAGCCCACTGGGCAGAAGCGGCGACATCAACGACCGGACGGAGTCGGTGGCGGTACGTCTGGTCGACCATCCGGGTGGTGGTGTGGCCCAGCAGGTCGGCGATCAACTCGTTCGGCACGCCCTCATCGGACAGCAGCGATGCGCAGGAGTGGCGCAACTCGTTCGGCGTCACCGGTGTGATCTCGACCCGCTCGCAGACGTCGGCGAGTTGCTGCCGGGTCGTGGTTGGCGAGGAGGGTCGGCCGAGCGATCGTGGGAACACGATGTCGGGATCGTCCCATTCCTTGGCAGCCATTCGTTCCTCGTTCTGAGCGCGCCGGTGGTCGTTGAACCACGCGACGAGATCGTCAGGGAGAGCGATAGTGCGGTGGCTCTCGTCCGTCTTGAGGTCGTCGGAGATCTCAGCGCGCCCGTTCGTGAGCCGGATCCCTCGAGTGACGTTGATGCAGTCGTCGTGGACGTCGTCCCAGTGAAGTCCGAACGCCTCGCCGGGCCGGAGACCGAGTCGGAGCGAGAGTGCGAATGCGAGCCCGTTTCGCTCGGTGCGCAGACCCTCGAGGAGTGTGCGCGCCTCGTCGGGGGTCAGCGAGCGGCGCTTCTTCGTCCCCGCTGCCGCGGCCGGTATCTCAGCGTGCTTCGTGACGTCAATGATGTCGCTGTGTCGCTTGCGCGCTGCGGTTGCGAGTGTGATCGACAGTGTGTTGCGCACCTTGGCGATCGAGGAGCGGCTGAGGCCGTCGTCGACAAGACGACCGTAGAAGTCCTCAACCTGATCCTCGTGAAGATCGCGGGCGCGGACGCCGGCGATCTGGTCGTTGAGGATCTTGTCCGCGGCCCATCGGTGCCGCTCGACGGTCGCCGGCGCCAGGGGACCACCGTCCTTCCGGCGGCGCGCCGGGAGTTGTACTTGGAGGAAGCGGTTGACGAGGTTGCGTACGGTCGCGGTCGATGGTTCGGTTCCTGAGTTCGCAGACTCTTTGGCGATCGCGTTGAGCGCGGCGCGGACATCGGTCTTCGTTCTCGCGGTGCGCTTGTAGCGCTTGCTGTTGATGGTCCGCCAGCCGGAGTAGGTGCCGTTCGGGTTCTTGATGATCGTGCCGGTGCCGTACTCGTTGGTGTTCTTCTGGCCTGGCATCCGACCTCGCGGCATATGACCCTCCCTGTGCGGTGCACTTCCGGTGCACTTCCCATGGTACATCATGGACACTATGGACATCGTCTAGCAGGGATGATGCGTTCTAGCAGGCGCGATGTGTTCCCTTACAAGGAAGATGTCGGGGGTTCGAGTCCCTCTGCGCCCACGGCATGCCGCCTGCTGGAGGACGTGATCCGAGAACCCGAACGGAGCGAAGCTGAGCGTCAGAGACCTTAAGGGAGACCTTGAGAGGCTCCTGGACCTCAGTTTCGGTCGCAGCCCACTTCCCGGCCGGGCGTCGCCGAGCGCATGGCAAGGAAGAGGCCAGGAGTTCGATTCTCCTTAGCTCCACGGCAAGACCCCACCTCATATCACTAGTGGGCATTGGTGCAGCTCTGGCGGGAAGGCGGTGGGGACCTTAACGGGGACCTTGAGAACTGCTACTTGCGCTTGTCGACCTCAGGGAGTTCGTGGAGTGACGGGACTCTGAGGACCAGACGCCATCGGAACCAGCCCACGGCGCGAGCGGCGATGAGCCTAGCGACGCGCTGTCAGATGACTCAGATCTGCCCGTCGATGAGTCGGTGGCGCGCCCCACGTCGGAGTCCGGCGACCGGGACATCGCCGTCGGGGGCGAGCTGCCGTCTGACACCAACCAGCGGACCTTTGAAGAGCAGTCGCTGGAGCAGGGTCGCAAGTCGAACCGGATCGGCCTTGGGCAGCTGGCTGCCGCCGTGGTCGGTGTCGTCCTTATGGTCGTGTTCGGCGTCTGGGCGACTCCGACAAACGACGGAGACGATGAAACCTCAAGCGACGCGGATGTGACGGTCGGGTCGACCCCCGCAACAAGTGAAGCTTCAACCGGTACCGGGCAGTCCACAGCGGCAACGACAGCTCAGGAGGCCGCGTTGACGGCGGTCATTCGTGGCGAGGAGGCGCTCAATGCTCGCACTGCACCCACCGTGGAGTCCGAGATCGTCGGCAAGTTCCCGGTCGGGAGCACCGTGGAGTTGTTGTGCTTTGTGCGCGGGCAGTTGGTGACACTTGACAGCAACGACGACGGCAACGATCTGTGGCATCTGGCGGTTGCCCAGGTCGACGACGACATGGTCATTGGGTACGTCACCGATGTGTTCCTCTCCACCCCTACTGACCCGAGTCCACCTCCTGGAGAGACAGAGTGCGACGACGAGTCGGTGGCTCCGACCGCTGTGGCTTTCGATCCCGACAGTCCATTTCCAATGTCGGTGCGGAGCCTCTACGGAGATGTTGTAGTGCAGACGAGCCTTGAGTTCGCACGTGTCGAGGGTGACCAGTTGTGGACGAACACGATCGATGTGCGATCCGATGAAGTGTTCAAGGTAGCGGTCAACGTTGAGTCGCTCGACGGCGTGGTCGAGTCGTCGTCACTTTGGCTCGACACGGCGGGCGGACTCGAGTCGGTGCCAGGAACTACGAAGGTGTTCAACCTGAATCACCCCGACGGCGTCTCTATCTCGGACAATCTGACAACGGAGGGCATCAATATCGAGGACATCGGCGAGGGAGGCAATAGCTACGTGACTGCGCGACTGCGTGTCCCGGCTGACGCACCGATACTGACCGCGTGTGGTCAGAACGCTGTCCCTGTCAGCGTGACGCAGGCGCTTGAGAGTGTCGAGTCGGTAGTGCGTACCGCGGGCTCGGTCATTGTGCATAACCCCTGCTAGAGCGATAGAGAGCCGGGCGCGTTGTCCGCAGAAGTGTGGGGGCAAACGGGGGTGATGGGGAGATTCACAATCGCCAGCGTCAGGACGCAGTAACTGCAGCGATGAGGTAATCGAGCGACCGTTGTCGCCGTCGCAGTCTTCTAGAATGAAGTCAGGGACAAGTGTCGGGGCGCAGGCGCGCCAGAATGTCATGGTGAGGTTAGGAGCGGGATCACTGTGATCGATCTGCCACCAACCAGCGCGCTCGCGGCCACGTTGCAACAGGCACAAGGCTGCGTTGTCGTTGAGGGTTGCGCTGGGTCGGGCGTGGAAGATCTAAATCAACAATTGCTTGCGAGTGAGTGGGCGCAATACCGAGATCCTGCACTCTTCACCGATGTTGGTTCAGCTGGTGTGCGGTCCGTGTTCACCATCGGTCCACAGGCCGGCGGCCTCCACCAGCGACAACCTGTTGCCTCGTGGTTGGAAGTCGCGCAATGCGTTGTTCTGGTTGGCCCTGCGGTGAGCATCGCTGATCCGCACATTCGACCGCAACGGTTCGGTCTTGGTGATCTTGCGATGACTCCGCTCGACCTTGCGCAGGTCGCTCTGGAAAGGTACGACGTGCGCCTTCGACCGGGCGCTGCAAATGCCGTCGCCGCCGAGGCTGCCGGCTGGAATCGTTACGCGCTGTACCTTCTTGAGGCAATCGCTCGCGGATTGCCGGCGAGCGCAATCGATGAGTTCAGAACTGGCTCAGGTGTCGACGAGCTCGTGACGCAATCATGCGACCTCATCAATGCCGAGCAGGTCTCGCGCGTCGCCGAACTCTGCCATTTCGATTCGTTTCCAGCACGTGCTGTCGACGACTTGTTGGGCGAAGACCAGGGGCACGCTTTGCAAGCCTCTGGGTTCCCGTGCCGCGTCACAAGCGACGGGGCGATGCAGATTCTCGAGCCTGTGCGGTCTCACCTTCGTCAGCGGTTTGCGCTCTCGCAAGACGTCGCCGGGAAAGTTGGCGAGTCGATTGAGTCGACGTTCGGAGTCCTGCCGGCGTGCGAGGCGCTGGTGCGTGCCGGGGCTGCGAGTGTTGCGGCCAGGCGGATTCGCCAGCTGTCTGCCGACCGGCTGCTATCACTCGATCAGGCCTCTACCGCTGCGCTCCTGCACGTCTTGATTCAACAGACGCCGGACGACGGATCACTGCGGCTGGCCCTCGCCCGAGTCGAGTGGGCGCGAGGCAACCTCGAACAACACAGCGTGCAACTCGACATCGCCAAACGGTGCGCTATTGCGGCCGATCGTCTGGACCTCGGGCTCGATATCGACGCTGAGGAACTCCTCGCTGACCTACCCACGATCACGACCATCGACGCGGCGCAGCGACTCGATCGCCTCCTCGCTCACGCCGCCAGCTTCGACGGAGACACGTCGCTACGTCTGCTCGAGGTTGAAGGCATGGTGCGAGCCCAGTCAACCAGAGTTGTTGAGGTCGTGCGAAGCATCGAGCTGCTGACCGACGTGGCCCG
Organism: Actinomycetota bacterium; assembly: GCA_039819205.1. Classification (GTDB taxonomy): domain Bacteria; phylum Actinomycetota; class Acidimicrobiia; order Acidimicrobiales; family Ilumatobacteraceae; genus JABSQH01. The sequence goes on along the minus strand of JBCBSO010000170.1, from coordinate 2,437 downwards.
CCAGCATGTGCTGCGCGACCAAGCGAACGCTGCAGGACGGGTCTTGAGGAATCTGTGCGTCACGGCCGTGGAACACCTCGGTCGTTACGAGCAGGGTGTCGACCTTGCCGAGCGGGCATCCAAGCTGGTCACATCGGACCCGCAAGCAACAGCAAAGAGCTGCGCCCTTACGGTGCGCATGAGGGCGCTTGCGGGCATGAGTGACGGCTTCGAGCAACTGTGCGATACGGCGGCTGCACAAGGAGACTTCGCCGGGCTGGGTTGGATTGCCGGACACGTCAAGTGGTCACGCATGATTGCGGCTGGACTGAACGGCGACGCTGCGGCTGTTCTACGACTGCATCAATCGGCGCAAGAAGAACTGGGCGGACTGGTCGATCGTGTTCCAGGTTGTGTCTTTATCGCTGAGTCTGTCATCGCGCTGACGCAGGCCGGACACATGGACACGGCCGAATCGGTGCTGGAGCGTGCGACAACTCGCTTTGGCCAAGCGCCGCTTGAAGTGGGACTGGCGACGGTGACACATCTGGCACGAGCCGGGCAGGTCGATGCGGCAACTCAGCAATTGGAGGAGCTGAGGTCGCATATCGAGGTCCCGTCCACGCGCTACTGGCGGTTTCAGCTGGAGCTGGGCTGCGCCGTTGGATCCGACGGTCACAAGGCGGAGCTGGAACTTCTTCGCGCAGAAGCCGCTGCTGCAGGAGCGTCGCAGTTGTTCTCTAGGCTCGCGGCCCAGATTGGCTTTGCCACCGAAACACACGCCGCGCTCACTGTTCGCTTGTTCGGTCGGTTCAAGATTGCCAAGCGATCCGGTGCGGTGCTTGTGCCAACCGGTCGGCCTGCCCAACTGCTGCGAATGCTCGCCGTGGCCGACACGAGCCTGCACGTCGATGTTGCAATCGACCGACTCTGGCCTGACGTGACGACCGACATCGGCCGGCGACGACTAAAGAACGTGGTGTCTCGGATCCGCGCCACAGTCGGGCATGAGTCGGTCCACCGCGAAGGCGATCTCCTCTGGCTCGCCGACGACGTTGACGTTGATGTACGTCAGTTTCGCGCGCTCGCGACACGGGTCGTTGCCGGGAATGCAACAACGGCGGAACTCCGCCGTTGTGTGGCGTTGTTCGACGACGCACCGCTACCAGAAGACAGGATGGCTGACTGGGCCCGTCAAACCGTCGACCAGCTCACTAGCGCGTTTGCTGCTGTCGTTGGCTGCGCGATTGAAACGAGTGCGATCACCCCGCGCGAGGCCCTTGTTGCCTTCGAACGGGTGGGGATACTCGACGAAGCACTGTGCATCTCGATCGCCTCGTACGCGATCGAGATGCACGATGCGTCAACCGCAACCCGCGCGCAAGAGCTGGCAATGGAGATCTGTCAAGAACTTGACGTTCCAATGCCAGAGCTTGCAACGAGTGCCGGGCTCGGCCAGGGCTCAACCGATATAGCTAGAGCCATTGGCTAGTGCCACTGTCGTGGGCAGGGCCCACGCGGTGACCACAATCAGTGTTGCAACAGTCGCTCGGAACACAATCGCTCCCTCCAGGTAGATGGAGCTGTGATGTGCCCAGTCGAGGGTCTCGTACCGGTCCCGGGAAGCTGTGGTACCGGGTTGGTACCCGTGATCGCTCAGATCTCGCCATGGGTGCATTGAGTGGCCGACGGACGAGCGACGCCGCTGTTGTGTTTCCCTTCGTTGGAAGCCTTGAACGGTGGGCACGATCGGTGTCGCTGCCACGGAAGCGGCATCAGGCGGTGCTGTGCGGCTCACCGTTTTGTCCAACGGCTACCTACTTCGGATCGAGGGGTTGGCGCGTTGAGTCGGCAAGTTCGCCGTATGAACTCTCTAAGTCACTCGCAAGTGACGCAGGCTCGGTCGATCTTGTCGCTGCGATCGGCCTTGGGTCGCGGTTTGCTGCGTGTCCCGATCACGTCATCAACACGTTGCGGAGCGCACGACGCCTGCTCCGGACTGGAGGGTACGTCGTACTGCGCGGCCGGAGTGAATCGCGGCGCGACATCATCTCAGCGATGCGTCACGAGGGCTTCACCGCGGCCTGGCACGCATCGCCGGTATTCATTGACGATCCGGTCGCCCCAGCCCGTGGAGCGTTGATGATCGCTCGCCAGAGCTAGCTCAGCCCGCGTGCTATGGCCTCCCCGATGTTCACTCGCGTGGACCATTGCAGCGGTCGGGGGGCGGTCATCCCTTCGCTCGCGCACGGTCGATCGGTCCTCGCGGTGTCGGCGCTAACGTGTCCGTGTGGCTTCTCGGTCAGACACTATGGGCCCGCGTCAACAGACGCGGGCCGTCGATGACTACTTGCGTGCGCTCGAACAGCATGCAAACGCGACCTCGCGGCGACGATCCGCTGAACAGATCGAAGCCGACGCTGCGGAGGTAGCCGGTGAGCTCGAGGAGGCGACCGGC
>JBCBSO010000169.1:0-8005 GCA_039819205.1 Actinomycetota bacterium | reverse complement strand
GATACCGCGCAGAAGCGCGTCGCCCTGGGCATGGCCGATGGAATCGTTGACCCGCTTGAAATCGTCGACATCGAACGAAATCAACAGGCACAAATCGTCAGAGCGGGCGTCGTCGAGACGCCTGCCGATGGTTCGCAGGTCGTCGAGGGTCGCGGTGCGGAAGGCGAGGTGATCGGCCATCACGAACTGGTGCTCGCCGGTGGGTGAGCCGCTGACGAACACGATCTGGTGGTGCTCGGTCGGGTCTTGCGAGATGAACGCCATCTCGCCATCGGGCCCGACGCTGCCGCGATTGGTCACGTGGAAGCCGAGGACGCCGCAGTAGAAGTCGAGCATCGCTTCGAGGTCGTCGACGGCGATGGTGGTGTGACTGAGTGTCAGCGCAGGTGGGGTAGTGGACATCGATACTCCTTCGATCAGTGGATTGAAGAATTACTCAATATTGAAACCAATGTCAATACCGAGTATGATCACGTTCGTGACGGCATCGCCAACAACACCCGACACATCTGGCCCGACCACGCGTGGGTACAAGAAGAAGGAACGCACGCGCCGCCAGCTCATCGAGGCGGCGATTGCGGTGATCGCCGAGCGAGGCGAAGCGTTTACCGCCAGCGATGTCACGACCCGCGCCGAGATGTCGGCGGGCACCTTCTACAACTACTTCGACGACCGCGATCAGTTGATCCAGGCGGTGGTCCCCGACGTGATCGACGCGTTCGCTGCCGACAGCGACGTCGTGGTCGACGAGCGCGACCCGGCGCGACGGTTCGCCACGATCACGGCTCGTGCGCTGGGCCGAGCGGTCGACGCGCCCGAGGAGTTTCGTGCCCTGCTTCGACTCGATGCGGCGCAGCGCCTGATCGTCGATGGCGCACCGATGCGCTTCTTGCGCGCCGACATCGCGACCGGTGTCGCCGAGGGCCGCTTCTCGGTGGAGGTCGACGACGCTGCGGTCGATGTTGTCGTCGGCTCGATCCTGTTCGCAGCTCGCCGCATCGTCAGCGAGCCGGTGTCTGACGGCTACGTCGTGCGGGTATTGACCCAGTTGCTCCGCTCGCTGGGCGTTCCCGAGGATGAGGCCGCACAGATCGCAGCAACCTCGGTCACGCCGCGCTGAGGTGATACCGCTCGGGATCGGTCACGAAGTCGGCGTGACCGTACGAGTCGAGTAGCCGGGCCAGCTTGCGATTGAGACGCGTATCGACGTAGTCGGCGGCGTACGGCACCCTTGGTCCCAGCCGGTAGAACGCGGTGTTGCCAGCGATGGCTGCGCCGGCGAGCGCAGCGGCGATCTTGTGGTTGGTGTCGAAGTCGATCCCGACCGAGCGGGCGACGGCTTCGTCGCCGCCGAGGAACCGTTGTGTCAGGACAAACCGCGAGAACCCGTCCTCGAGCCAGCTATGAGCGCGACCGCGCCACGTCGATCGATCGAACAGTTCAGCCGAGAGCGAGCCGCGGACGAGTGACCCGCAGATCTCATCGTCGAACCCTTCGCGCAATGACACGTGTCTGGCGGTCATCAGGTCGACGACTTCTTGCGGCGTTTGGCCCACCAGCTCTTGGGGGAGCCCGAGCAGGAAGCAGCGATAACGCGACAGCTCGACCACCGCGCGTTGTTCGTCGGTGAACTCGGTCTGACCGTTGGATAGTGCATCCGACGACAGGAAGTACACCCCGATCTGGCCCGCCGGCATCTGGTCGATCTGCGGAATCGGGATGCCGTACGTCGCGACGTCCCACTCGCCCGACTGCATCAGGTGGAAGCGCACCATCGAGTGCATCAACCGAACCTTGGCGGCAGCGAGGAACCCCTTGCCGTTGCGGCGCAGCGCACCGGGCAGTGTCGTGGCGGTGAAGAAGCTGGCGGTCTCGAAGACGCGTTTGGCGGCGGCCTCGTCCGACAACGTGCCGGTCATCGTCATCGGTAGCGCGGCGTACTTGTTGAGGAACGTCGCGAGGAAGGCGCCGCGGATGGCGAACGGGGTTGCGGTGGCCATCGGGATTCGTTCGGCGGCCGCGCCCCGCTCGACGAGCTCGATGTCGACCCAGTCGGCCGTTGCCTCCATCGACGCGATGAAGGCGCCGAGCTCGGGCGGCGCATCGGGAACCGAGTCAGCTCCGTCGGCCCAGGCCTGTTCGAGCATGTCGATGAGCGTGCGGAATCCGAACTCGGGAATCAGGGCCGCGTACGCGTCGGCGACCCGATCGCCCTTCATCGTGTAGTTGCGCACGCGCCTCATCAGCGCCTCGTCGTCGATCACGTTGGCGACCCGACTGCGAATCGGCGCGAATCGTTGGTCGTCAACCGATGCGTCGCGGTCGTATCGCTCCGGCAGCAACGAGAAGTCGACGTCGCCGTAGATCATCGGGTTGTCGTCGGCTTGTTGCACGATGTCATCGGCGTACAGCTGCGTGATCATTGGTTCCCCCCGCTCGATCTGCCCGGGCCGAGGTGAACACGCTAGCCAGCGAACGATGTGAGGAGGTCGGCGAATGTCGTCGGTGCTGGCGTGATCGCCCGTACCGACGCCGGCAATTTGAGGTCGGCGAGGCTGCTGGCGGCCCGGTCGTAGATCAGCAGATCGGTGCCGGCGTGCACGACTGCGAATGCGCTGTCTTCGCTCCAGATCACCGGTTGGTCCTCGCGGCGTGTGGGCAGGTAGGTCGCGACGTTTGTGTCAACGTCAACGAACGCCCACTGCGACCCCGCGTCGTCGTCTTGGCCGGCCTGCAACTCCACCAGTGCAACGGCGCCGTCGGGTGACGCCGAGGTGCCGGTGGTCGGACGACCGGGAGTTCGAGGGATCGCTACCGCCAGCGGCGACGTCGCCGCGAGGTTGGCGCGCGTGCCGGTCGCACGGTCGATTCGTGCAACCGCACAGTCGCCACCGCCGTCGCACTCTTCCACGAACGCGTAACCGGAACCGATCGCCAATAGTGCTCCGGAGGTGAGGCGCTCGACCGAGTCTGGACGCGAGAGATACACGTCGCCACCAATCTCGACGACGACGTTGTCCTGGCCGTCGGAGCCGAGCACGGCTCCGGTGGGATGTTGGATCACCGCAACCTCATCCCCACTTCCGTCGACCGGATCGACGACGCGCAGATCGACGCCGATGTCGTCGCCGGTGCGTGACCACCAGTACGCGCCGCCGCCGGCGGGCAGCCGGAGTTGGCGCACATCGTCGACGCCCCCGTACTCATAGAAGCCAGACGGATCGATGACTGCCCCGCCCGACCCGCGGAATGCTGCGGACACCACCTGCTCCTCCCCGGTGAGCAGGAAGCCCGTGCCGGTTCCGCGCAGGCGGGGTGCGTCGAGCAGGTAGCCGGTGCCCGCGAGAAGATCCACGTAGGCCGCACCGGACGGGCTGATCAGGGCGACAAACTCGATTGGCACCTCCCGGTCGATGTCGACTGCGAACGTCTCAATCGCCGGAGGCGGGTCGAGCTCGGCCTCGGGCCAACGCGTTCCGACCTGGACGATCTGATCGAGTTCCCCTCCGAAGCTCACCACCTCGCCGCTGCCCCGATCAAGAAACCGCAACCCCGGTCCGCTGGTCTCGCCTTCAAATGCGCCGACGCCGTCGGCCGACCAGGCGGTCGGACCCCCCGATTCGAACACGGGCGCCGACACGCGTGCGCCGGTGAAGAGATCGACGATGACGCGCTCGGGCGGCCCAGCGCCGTAGGTCGTCGCGCCAATCGCTGTGCCGTCTGGTGACATCGTCATCGGGAACGACGGGGTCCCGTCGGGCTGCGTTGGGAGGACGCGCTCATCGATGGGTCGACGTTCGCCTGATGCGAGCGTGAGCACGGACATGTCGCACTGCAGGTTGGCATCGCACTCTCGCACGAGCGCGACCTCGCCGTTCGACGCGTGGATCGTGCCGTCGGCGATGCGCTCGGCGTTGCCGTCGAGTCTGACTCGATAGGCGCCGCCCGCCTCGTTCACGATGCGCTCGCCCGTTGGGAGTGTCACGTCCGTCCACGGGGACATCGGGGCGGGTCCCGGCGGGAGCGGCTCGATGGTGCCGGCCTGGTCCATCAGGTAGTAACCGATCTCGCCCTCCGTGGCGAACGTCACGAGCAGGAACCGCGACCCATCGGGGCCCGGAGACCACCCGATGATCTCGAAGCCCTGGCTGATGTCGCCACCGCCGGTGTCGAGTTCGAGCACGCTGGGCAAGCCGTCACGCGGGATGATCGTCACCGCGTCCGACCCGACGCGCACCGCAGTGGCGTCGGGCGCAACGACGAGCTGGCTGCCGAAGGACATCATCTGGTTCTCTGGGTCCTCCATGGGGGTTGGCACTGTGCGCACGCGACCAGATGGCAGCGACAGCGTGTGTACCAGCCCGCTGCTGGTGAGCACGACGACTTCGGTGGGAGCCCCGATCGCGGCGACCTCGGGCGGGAGATCGATCTCGTCGGGGGCATCGAACCAGTTCGGTGGATTGATATCGGCGCCGGCCGCGCCGGGAGCGCCGAGCTGTGCGTCGACCTGGTCCTCGCTATCGGACGATGCGGCGGGCGAGGTCGGCGCGCTTGTGGGTGCGTCTGGCTCGGGGAGCGTGACGTCGGTCGGTTCATCGGTCTCTTGGCCGCTGGCCGCCGGCTCGGGCGCGTCGTCGGAGTTGACGATGATGCCGACCACCGCCACACCGAGCAGTAGTGCCGCGACGACTCCGAGGACGATGAGCCGGCGCTGGCCGGTCCGGGACTCGCCGTCTCGACCGTTCGCCGTGCTGGTTCCATCGGGAGCAACCTCAGCCGGCGTGTGGAGGACGATCGGGATGTCACTGCGGTTGTCCTCGGTGGGAGTGGCGGGGCCAGACGTCGGGTGTCCGTTCTCCGGTTGTGCCTCGTCGCCGGCTGGCTGGCTCGGCCACTCCCAGTGATCCGGGGCAGCAGCGACCGGAACGTCGCCGGAGGCCCACGGTGAGATGTCGGGTTCGTCGTCGGCGGCGACGTCGCCGTCCTGGTCGGACTCGTCGCGTGGCATTGGCCAATTCAAACACCGTCGGCTCGCCGGCGGCCCGCAGGATCGTGTGGTCGATGCAACGCGGCCGACGGTCTTAAGGGCGACATAAGCGCGTCGTGCTGTGGTGGTCGGCATGAACCACCGCGTGGGGGACAACAGCCGATCGACGCCGAGCGGTGCAGCGCGTGTGCCGTGGCGGGTCGGCGCCGCAGCGCTCGTTGGCGTAGCCGTGACCCTGGCGGCAACGTCGGCATGGTTCGCCAGCGCCGCGCCCGGCGATGTCGACTCGACCTATGTGGCCTGGCCTGGCTGCCGCCTGACCGACACCCGGGCGGCCAGCCAGATCGGTCCGCGGTCTGGCCCGCTGGGCGCCGACGACGTGATGACCGTGGCCGTGTTCGGCGATCAGGGTGAGTGCGTCGGCGAGTTGGCGATTCCCGACGACGCGGTGGGGTTGTCGACCAACGTGACGGCCGTCGGCGCGACCGCCAGCTCGAACGTGCGTGTGTATCGGGGTGATCTGTCGTCGCCGCCCTTGCTGTCGAACCTCAACGTGTTCGCCGGCGCGCCGCCAACCCCGAACAAGGTCGATACACAGCTGGCCCCCGACGGAACCCTGAAGGTGTACAACGCCAACGGTTCGGTCCACATCATCATCGACGTCGTCGGCTACTTCACGTCTTCGAGCCTCGTCGAACTCGCCGCCGGCGGCGGAAGCGGCACGCCCGGCCCGCAGGGCCCGACAGGACCGCAGGGGCCACAAGGCGATCCGGGACCGCAGGGCGAACAGGGCGCAGAGGGAGCGCAAGGCCAACAGGGAGAACAGGGCGAGGAAGGCGAGCAGGGAGAACAAGGCCAACAGGGCGAGCAGGGCGTCCCGGGGAGCCAAGGAGCGCCGGGGGAGCAAGGCCCGCAGGGTGAGCCAGGTCCAGCGTCTCCGACGTCGGGGTACAGCGCCGACCAGGTCGCCCGCCTGGCCTGGCACGAGGCGCCGGACCTCGCGACGATCGACGTCGGTCGGACGCCGCGCGGGATGGCGTTCGATGGCGAGAAGCTGTACGTCGCCGATTCCTCCGACAAGACGGTGTCGGTCGTCGACCCGGCAACGGGGACCGTCGGCGACACCATCGACGTCGATGGCTTCCCGCGGCGCATCGCCTTCAATGGCGCTGCGCTCTACGTCACAGTCGGCGGTGGTGTCACGGCGATCAACCCTGGTACCACGGAGACTCGGTTCATCCCGTTTACCGGCGGGTCGTCGGGGCTCGCGTTCGCTGGCACGGACCTATATGTGTCCAACTTCAGTGCCGGCACCGTGACCGTCGTGGATACCACGACAAACATCGTGACCGACACGATCCCCGTCGGCGACGACCCAGACGGAGTCGTCTTCGACGGCATCGATATCTATGTCGCCAACAGCAACGACGGCACCCTGTCGGTCATCAGCCCAAAGACCAAGACCGTGATTGACACCATCGTGCTCGGCACCACGTTGGTTCCCATTGCCCTGGCCTTCGACGGCACGTACGTCTACACGTCGAACAACAACGCCAACAGCGTGTCGATCATCGACGTCGCGACGAACACGCCGGTCGGTGGGGTCGCCGTCGGGCCATCTCCTGCCGAGATCGCGTTCGACGGTCAGCACGTGTACATCACCAGCTTCACCGACGACACGGTGTCGGTGATCGATCCGGCGACGAGGGCCGTGGTCGACACGATCGAGGTCGGGACCAACCCGTGGGGGCTCGTTGCCGACGGCACCAGCGTGTACGTCAGCAATCAGGGCGACGACAACGTGTCGGTACTCGTCCCGCGCTAACCGTCCACCGGGCCGCCGAGTTACAGCGAGTACAGGTTGGCCACGTTGGTGCGGGTGATCTTGTCGCGCGTCTCGGCGGAGATGTCTTCGAACATCTCGTCGAGCACCTGTGTCGAGCACGGCCACGTCGAGTCGGTGTGGGGGTAGTCGGATCCCCACAGCAGTGTCTCCTCGCCGATCAAGTCGCGGGTGCGCAGCGCGGCGGTGTCGTCTTCGATGGTCGCGAAGAACTGGCGCTTCCAGATCTCGAGCACGTCGACCGGCGGGGTGCTCGAGGCGTCCTTGGCGTACTCGCGGGCCCAGCCCTGTTGCACCTTTTCGATCCAGTGGGCGATCCAGCCAGCGTTGAATTCGGCGAGCACGAACTTGAGGTCGGGATGCTTGGCGCACACACCACGCACCATCAGCTCGATCAACGTGTCGTGGATCAGCGCCGGGGAGCCGGCGTACTGCACGATCGGGTCGCGATCCTTCATCGCCTTCAGCCAGTCGGGAACGTGTGACATGCAGGCGACGTGGAAGGCGACGGGCAGCCCGGCCTCTTCGGCGAGCGCCCACATCGGGTCGTAGTCGTCGTCGCTGTAGCGACGACCTCGTGGTGCGTTCGAGGGAATCACGATGCCCTTGTAGCCAAGGTCGATCACCCGCTCGAGTTCAGCGACGGCCTCGTCGGGCCGTTGCACGGGCAGGGCGGCGAGTCCGACGAGGCGACCGCCGGACGCGACCTGCTGGTCGTGCATCCAGTCGTTGTAGTTGCGCTGCAGCGCCACCATCAGGTCGAGGTTTTGCAGGCTGAACATCGGAAACCAACCGGGGTACAACACCTCGGCCGAGATGCCGTCGATGTCCTGGTCGTCGGGGCGTCGTGCACCGTCGGTGAGGCCGGGGCGCATCGCCGCGTACCCACCGGTGAAGTAGGCCTGGATCTCGGGATCGCTGATCGACCCGGCGCTGGGCTTCGACGCGTGTTCGCGGGGGAGGGGCGTCTCGTAGTCCAGCCGGGTGCCGGCGAGCGCCATCACGGCGACGTTGCGCGAGCGCTTGGGCATGCTTGGAGTGACGATGGAGTCGCCCTGGCCATCGGTGAGGACGACGCGCGGCGCGTCGTCGCCGAAGTGGTCGGCGAGCCCCTCGAACACTTCGGGGCCTTCGAGCGCGTGCGAATCGGCGGAGATGGGGCGGGGGTCGTCGAG
>JBCBSO010000168.1:0-8020 GCA_039819205.1 Actinomycetota bacterium | reverse complement strand
ACGAGCAGCACTCACCGACGACATGCGGCGTCGCCCGTGAGTACGGTCGGCCAGCTCGACGATGTCCGTGACCGCAGATCGAGGCGCATCGCCATCGTGCGGTCGCCGATCGGAACGTCGACGTCGATGCCACGGACCTCTCGGTGTTGCCCGACCTGCCCCTGACCGCCAGCGATGCTCGGGCGGACGACGAGGTCGACCCCGTCGAAACGCGCCGTGGCGGCATCGGGCGAGTACCAGTTGACGTCGTCGAACAGGTCTGCGACCACCGCGGCGACATGTTGGCGGCGGTCGCTCATCGACGAAGTTTCGCACACCCCTGGCGCTACGCGGTCGGTAGCGTCACGTTGGTGGCGACCGAACGGACACAGGAGTTGCTGATCGATGCCGCTGAGTCGTTGTACGCCGAGCGTCCATTCGGTGAGGTGACGGTCGCCGAGATCATCGACGCCGCTGGGCATCGCAACCGTTCGGCGGTGCAGTACCACTTCGGCACACAACGAGACTTCCTGCTCGCGCTGTTGCGACGCCACGAGGTGACGCTCACGGCGAAACGCGCCGAGCTGCTTGCTGAACTCGACACCGCAGGACGATACGACGCCATCGAGCGCTTGGTTCACGTGCTCGTACTGCCGTTGAGCGAGTTCGTCAACGGGTCGTGTGGTGAACGTGCGTATCTGCGCGTTGCCTCACAGCTGTCGCGCGACCTATCGGTGCCACGCGAGGAGTTCTCGGCGTTGATCGGCGAACCGATCATGATGTCGATGTTCAGTGCGTACATCGGCGACGCCGACGAGCCGGGTTTTGCACAGCGGGTGCACCGATCCTTCCAGACGACGTTCAACGTGTTGAACCTGATGTCGGATCGAGTTGCGCGGTCGGCGTCGCCGGGCCATCGGTTCGCCCTCGAGTTCGACGAGTTCGTCGAGGACTCGCTCGCCGTGACCCAGGCTTATCTCACCGCCGGTGTCACGCTTCGTCGGTGAACGGCTACTCGTTGCGGAGCAACACCACCGGGATGTGCCGACTGGTCTCGCTCTGGTACGTGTCGTAGCGGCCGTCGTTGATCTCGTTGCAACGTTGCCACCACACCGCACGCTCGTCACCCTCGGCGGTGGTGGCGCGGCGGCCCTCGACCTGGGTGCCGCGCTGGACCTCGACAACCGGGTTCTTCACCAGGTTGTGGTACCACGCCGGGTTGCGGTCGGCGCCGCCCGCCGAGGCCACAACGGCCAGGACTCCGTCGTGTTCGGCGTAGACGAGTGCCGACGTCCGGCGCTGCCCAGATCGTGCTCCCGTGGTGCGGAGCAACAACACCGGCCGACCGAGCCAGCCGTGACCGATCCGTCCGCCGCTCGTCTCATAGAGCCATTGGTGAAACTTCAGGAGGTACTTCACGTGCTGCCGTCGCCTCTCGTGTCAGGGGGTATGGACTTCGGCGTGCCCGCACGCTGCGCGTTCGGAGGCCGCCGCCCCGCAAGGCTATCTCGGCACCTAATGCGCTACAACCAGAAATAATAAAGTCCATTAATGCCTTGGGGGTTGTTGGCGGGGGCCGTGTCGCCAGGTGCCTGCAACGTGGGCGGCTGACCGCGTTGTGGCCGTAGCGCCGCGTAGTTTCTGAGCATCATGGGAGTGGTGACGCTGAAGCCGATTGCCGCATTGTTGGCCCCGGTGGTTGTCGGCGCGCTCGTGCTGTCCGCGTGCGGTAGCGCCGATGAGGGAGCGACCCTGCCCACACTGGATGTGAGCACTGAGTCGACGGCGTTCATCGTGCGCATACCGCCGAGCACGACCACGACGACAGCGGCGCCACAGGTCGTCGGCGACGCAACGGACGCTCCGCGTACGGGCCCACAGGAATACACCGTGCAGTCGGGCGACTATCCGCTGAAGGTGGCCAGCGACTTCGACATCACGCTCGACCAACTGGTTGCTGCGAATGGCTGGGCGAGTGCCGACAGCTTTCCGGCGCCCAACACGGTGATCCAGATTCCAGCACCGACCTCATCTGATGACGCCGATCAGGCCGCCGTCGATGTTGACGATGCCAGTGAGCAGGAAGACACCGTCGCTACGACCGGTGACGACTGTGCAGTGCGCGAGTACGCCATCGAAGCAGGCGACACGAGTCGACTGGCAGTCGCCAACAAGTTCAACATCTCCGTCGATGCGCTCGACGCGGCGAACGCCGCAACGAGCGGGTACAACGCCTTCTATCCCGGACTGCTCATCGTGATCCCGGCGGGCAGCGACTGCTGAGGCTCGGCGTTCGTCCGGGCGTTGTCAGCGTTGCCAGCCCACTGCGGGCTGGCGAGCAGGCTGGGCGACGATTCGGTGCGCGACGAGCGACAGGAACGCGCAGTCGTCAGACTCGCTGCCGTCGGGCCAGATCATCGCCGGGTCGAATCCGACGGGTTCGGGCACCGACTTCACCCGTTCCCAGGCTGCTTGCCGTTCATCAGATGGAACCCACCGCGCTGCAGCGTCGATCGCGACGGTGTCGTGTGCGGGATCCCAGTAGTGACAGCTGACCACCGGCTGGGTCGCGAGGTGCCGGATCTTCAGCGGTGTCGGCCGGGCCGAGACCAGCGCGGTGGGAACGTCGGTGTCCCAGAACCACACGGGGTGCATCAGCCTGGTTCGCGGTTGGCCATCGGGTCCCACGGTGGCAATCGCTGCCCAGACCACGCGCTCGACGATTGGCCGGGCAACCGCTTCCACCGACGCCAACGGCGAACTCGTCGTCATTTCCACAACCCTAGTTGTGCAACTGCAAGTGCACAACACCGGTTGTGTACCTTCGAGCGGTGTCGGCTTCCGATGTTCCTGACCACGACGATGTTGTGCTGCTCCTCGAGGCGTGTGCATCACGACTCGGCGATGATGTGCTTGCACGGGTTCGGTCTGAGTGCGGCGACGACATCCGGTACCGGGATGGATACGTCTTTCAGCATCTGCTCACCGGCCCGAAGACGATCAGCGAGCTCGCCAATCGACTGGGCGTCACCCAGCAAGCCATGTCCAAACAGGTCGGCGACCTGCTGCGTCGAGACCTAGTCGTCAAACACCGCGATCCCGCCGATGGGCGGGCCTGGCTCGTGTCGCTCGGCGAGCGCGGTCACGCCGTGATCGACGCTGGTCGGCGAGCGCGATCGTCGATTGCCCAGCAGCTCGTCGATGCACTCGGTGCCGACTCGATGCAGCGTCTCGTCGAGGATCTGCTGCTGCTCAGTGAGGAGACCGGGGCGATGGAGCACCTTATGAGCCGGCGTCTGCGTCCCGAAGACGTGCGCTGATGCTCACGGGCGCCACGGTCGCACGTCGCGATGCGGCTACGTGAACAGGTGACGGTGATCTTCGATCCAGGGAATTCGCTGGGTGCTCTCGTTTCCACGACCGGTGCGAACCCACGTGGCCTGTGGCTCGAGTCCGCGCTCGGCCAGCGCTCGAACGTGGTGATCGTCGAGTCGCAGTCGGTCGATCACGGCATCGACGAGCCCTGCCGTGCCGGAGAGCCCGTATCCGTCGGCGAAGACCGAGAGACGGTGTCGCCGATCCGGCGGGAACTCGAAGCCGTGCGACCGCACGCAGGTGTCGTCGTCGCGGAACGGGACCGCATAGTCGAGTGCGTACGCGATGTCGTGAATCGCGGGACCTGGCAGTGCGAAGTCCCAGTCCAGAATCCCCACCGGTTGCCCGTGTCGCCACACGATGTTCCACGGAGCGAAGTCCGAATGGCAGATCGGTTCGCCGGCCAGCGACAGCTGCGTGTCGAGCGCCCACTGAGTGTTGCCGTCGAACGACAGTGTCCGGCTGCAGTCGTGATACGCCCGCAGCAGCTCCGCAAATTGGCGCAGCCCCTCGTCGGAAGTGATCATCGCGAACCCCGCGCCACCGCTGTCGCCCTCGATGTACGTCAGCATCTCGCGACCCTGTTCGTCGATACCGAGAACGCGCGGCGACTCGGCAAAGCCCGCCGCGTCCAGAGCGTGGAGGAGTTCGTGGACGGCGGGGGTCCACCAACCGACGGCGCGACGCACCGTCTTGTCGATGCGGACGACCGGACGCGTCGGATCGTCCTTGAGGATCTCCATCGCTCTATCGTCCGGCGCGTAGGGCCCGTGGCGATCGACGGTGGTAGCGAATCTCTGGGATCGGTGTCTGCAGTCGCGGTAGTCCTGGTGCCTGTGGGCCGGGCCACAGGGCGGTCACCGGTCGGCCGTCCACGTCGCAAGACCATTCGTTGCGCTCGTAGAAGCGCCGTGCCCGCGGGTTGTCGGTGAGCACCCAGAGGACGGCGGCATCGAATCGGTCGTCGAGGGTCGCGTGGCACTGCGCAATCAGGCGATCGGCAATACCGGTTCCCCACGCCGCTGGGTGCACATAGAAGCCATACAGCTCGCCGAGTTCGGCAGGATCGGAGTTAACCGCTGGAGCATCGTCGGGGTCCTCGGAGCGCGCCGCGCCAACGTGGCCGAAACCGACCACTCGATCGTGGAGGAGGCCGACATACAGCCGGTCGTCGACGTCGAATCCGTCGGGGCGGACCCCGTCCGTGAGCCGGTGATGCCAGGCGTCGCGACGCGCGCTCACGACCGACTCGCTCTCCAAGAACGCCTTCGGCACGAGGCCTCGATACGCAACGCGCCATGCCGCGGAGTGCGACTCGGCGATCGCGTCGGCATCTTCCGGCTCGGCATGCCGCACCTCCACAGTCATTCCGACAGTGTTGAGCGCGGCAGCCGCGCACACCGAATGGATATTGCCTTCGAGGGCGGGCGGGGAGCGCCGTACCGTTGCCGCGTGATCATCAGGCGAGAGCGACAATCGGATCGTGCGTCGTCGCGTGCGGTGCAAGTCGCCGCGTTCGCCAGTGGCGACGATGAACCTCCCGAGGCACGCCTGCTCGACGAGCTGCGAGTCAGCGATGCGTGGATCGCTGCCCTGAGCTGGGTCGCCGAGTCGGACGGCCAGATCGTTGGGCACAACGTTGCCACCCGCGCCCACGTTGGGGACATGCCCTGCGTCGCCTTGGGTCCGATCGCAGTCGCGCCAAGCATGCAAGGTCGCGGCGTCGGGTCAGGTCTGGTGCATTCACTCATCGGGGCGGCCGACGCGAGCGGCGAGCCACTCATCGCGTTGTTGGGAAATCCGAACTACTACTCACGCTTCGGTTTCGTGCGATCCACCGACTGTGCAATCCGTCCCCCGAATCCAGCGTGGCATGAACACTTCCAGGTGCTCCCGCTGTCGGGCTGGACGCAATCGTTGGCCGGAACCTTCCGGTACTCCGAACCGTTCGACCGCGTCAGTTGACCGCCGCGAACCGAACAGGGGTCGGCGGCGTACTGCTCGATGTACCGACACAACGATGATTGGTCACGACCGATCGAGGAGACCACCGAAATGCGCTCACCGCTACTCGCCGCCCTTGCCGCTGCCACGATCGTGGTTGCCGCCGCCTGCGGCTCTGATGACGACGACACAACGGACACCACAACCGCTGCCACCGCTGCGGCGTCCGACACCACCGCCGCCCCGGCCACGTCAAACGGGTCGGCCGAGACCGACGCTGCCGGGTTCGTCACGGTCGTCGACTCTGAACTTGGCGAGATCCTCGCCGACGCCAATGGATTCACGCTGTACGGGTTCACCGAAGACGTAGACGGCGTACCGACCTGCGAGGGCGGGTGTGCCGGGGCATGGCCGCCGCTGGTCCTCGAGTCGGCGGAGCTGCCCGACGGCCTCGACGCAGGGGTGTTCTCGGTTGTCGAACGCTCGGACGGCACGCCGCAGCTGAAAGCCGGCGACTGGCCGTTGTACCGCTTCGCCAGCGACTTTGTCGTCGGTGACATCACCGGTCAGGACTCCGGCGGCGTGTGGTTTGTCGTCGCCCCCGACGGATCGCTGATCGGCGTCTGAGGAGGCCGGCGGCAGTCGAGCGGCCAGGTCTCATGGGTCTTCTCGGCGCGCGATACCGTCCCGCGGATGCGGTCTGGCTCTGACCCCGATCTCGTCGCAGCGCTCCATGCGATCGCCGATCACGACTGGAACAGCGCCAGATCGCTGGCCGTCGCTGCAGCCGAGCGAGCACCCCACGGGTTGGCGTCGGCGCTTGCCGATGGCCTGTCCGCCGGGACGGCGGCAGGGGTGTACGAGGACCCGACGGCGTTCGACGTGTTCATCTCGAACGGCACCAATCCGGCGCTCTACGCCGCAACGAGCCGACACCTCGCATCGCTCCACGAGCAGCTTGAGCCGCACAGAGTGCTCGACATCGGCTGCGGCGACGGTCGCGTCACGGCAGCGGTGGTCGGCGCAACGACGGAGCACACCGATCTGGTGGAGCCCTCCGAGGCGCTACTTCAACAGGCCGCCGATCGAATGGCCATCGCCGGCGCCGACGTGATGTTGCACGGGCTCGGCGCAGTCGAGTTTCTCGCGACGTCTGATGAGAACGTCCGTTGGGACCTCGCGCAGAGCACCTTCGCGTTTCACTCCCTGGCGCCGGCCGACCGGCGTGCGGCGATGCGGATGCTGTCGACGCGTGCACAGCACCTCGTGCTCGTCGAGTTCGACGTGCCGGACGCGTCGGTACTCGCCGACCGTGACGCGCTGTTGCGGTCGCTTGCCGAGCGCTACGACGTCGGCGTGCGCGAGTACCGCGCCCATCCAAACGCCGTGTCAGGCTTCCTCGTGCCGGTGCTGCTCGGGCTGCTCGATCCAGACCGACCGCGCCACACCTACGAACAGTCGGCCGCCCAGTGGCAGTCCGACCTGGGCGACATGGGATTCACGGGCACCTCCGTCACTGCGTTGTACGACTACTGGTGGAGCCCCGCCGTCGCGATCCACGCCTCGACGTAGGGCCGCCGCGCCGCACCGCCCGGCAGTCGGTGTCGTCGAGACGGCGTGCCAAACGGGTGGTGTGCGGACCGGCAGCTCCGGGATTGGTGATCGCCACACGGCTGATCAGCCGGAGCAGCGCCACCGCTGGATCGTCGGGAGAGAAACGCCACGCAATCCCGGTGAGCGAGGCGAGTTCCGCCCCACTTGCGGCGAGGAACGGCAGGATCGAGCCGTCGAGTTCGTCTACCTCGCGCGTGGCGAGCCGTGCGTTCACCTCACGTGCGGTGACCTGCGGAGTGTCGGAAGTGGGCCACTCTTCGCAGATTGGATCTGTTGTCGGCGCAGGCATGCCGCTAGTTTCTGCGCATGTGACGGTCCTTTCGAGATCCAATTCGGGATCGGTGGGTACCAATCGACTGATCCATTTGTTGGGCCAATGGTCGAGCGACAGCGGGCCGCTGTACCGCGCCCTCGGCGACCGCCTGGTGGCGCTGATCGCCGACGGCACACTGCGCGCCGGCGAGCAACTCCCGCCCGAACGGGGATTGGCCTCGGCACTTGGTGTGTCGCGGGGCACCGTGGTGCGGGCCTACGACGCGCTCGCCGAGTCGGGCGCTGTGCGGCGAATCCAAGGCAGCGGCACCACCGTCGAAGGAACGCACCGCTCCGTCGGCCTGTTGCCGCAGGACTTTGTCGGTGAAGAGTTGTGGGAATCGCAGCGCACCTCGATCGATCTGCTGAAAGCGGTGCCGCGGATGCTGCCGTCGGTGCGCGAAATGGTGAACGCCATCGACCTGGCCCAACATGCCGACGAGCTCGACGAAGCCGAGCCGCTCGGTTGGTGGCGCTTGCGGCAGGGAATCGCCGACCTGCATAGCCGGCAAGGTCTGCCGACATCGCCGCACCAAATCCTGGTGACCACGGGTGCCCAGCAAGCCATCTCGCTCACGATCTCGTCGATGGTCAAGCCCGGCGATGTCGTGCTCGGTGAAGAAACCACATGGCCTGGCCTGGTCGATGCGGTACTCCAACTCGGCACCCGGTGTCGCCGAGTGATCTCGGCCACCGCGGCGACGCGGTCCTCGGCGAGGCGGGTCCCAGTCGGGTTCTGGTGTTGCGGGTTGAGGGCAATCAAGCTCGGGCGGTACCTCGCGACCTTCGCCGCCAG
>JBCBSO010000167.1:0-8036 GCA_039819205.1 Actinomycetota bacterium | reverse complement strand
GGCGCGCGCCCGCCAAAAACTGTCACGAACCGAAGCGAAGTAAGGCCGAGCAGATCAGCGATGGGAGCGCCAGCGACCAAGGCTGCCGTCGGCCCGTCCAGAATTGCGGTGCTCCGAATCGCCGTCAGGGCCGACCGATCATTGCTGCGGCTTTGGCTCTTTCGGCAGCCCGAGGATCATCTCGCCGATGATGTTCCGCTGGATCTGCGATGACCCGGCGTAGATCGTGCCGGCGCGGGCGTTAAGGAACACGTTGTCCCACGAGCCAGAGGTGTTGGCCGCGCCGGGATCGTCGGTCTGGAACGCCGTCGATGGTGGACGACCTTCGATGTACAGCGCGTCGGCACCGAGGATGTCGACGGCCAACTCGGTGACCTTTTTGTGGTACTCGCTCCAGAACAGCTTGGAGATCGCACCGTCGGGGCCCGGATGGTGGCCGGCGAGGAACTGCGTGAGCGTGCGGTAGCCGAGGTACTTCATGACCTCAACTTGCGAGTAGCACCATGCGAGCCGCTGGCGGATGATCGGATCGTCGGCCACGCCGCGCTCTTTGGCCATCGCCAGCAAGCGGTCGAGTTCGGCCTTGAAGCGGATCGGTCCGGTCGCTGCGGCCTCACCTCGTTCGAAGCCGAGCAGCGACATCGCCACGGCCCAACCATTGTTCACCCCGCCGACAACGTTGTCTTTGGGGCAGCGGGCATCGGTGTAGAACACCTCGTTGAACTCCGAGTCGCCCGAGATCATCTTGATCGGCCGGACCTCGATGCCGGGTTGGTCCATCGGCACGAGCAGGAACGAAATGCCCTTGTGTTTGGGCGCATCGGGGTCCGTGCGGGCGAGCGTGAAGATGTGATCGGCGAGATGGCCAGCCGATGTCCAGATCTTCTGGCCGTTGAGGATCCACTCGTCGCCATCGAGTTCGGCTTTGAGGCCGACATTGCCAAGGTCGGACCCGGCGTTGGGCTCGGAGTAGCCCTGGCACCAGCGGTCTGCGCCCGACAGGATGCGCGGCAGATAGTGCTTCTTTTGTTCCTCGCTCCCCCACAGCAGCAGCGTGTTCCCCAACATTTGGATACCGAACACGTCGTTGGGTCCACCCGAGGGAACTCCTGCTTTGGCGAATTCCTCGGCCAGGATCACCTGCTCGGTGGCCGTCAGCCCGGCGCCGCCGTAGTCGACTGGCCACCCGGGCGCGAGATAGTTCGCTTCGTACAACGTGGCGCGCCACTCTTCCATGAAGGCAACGGCCTCCTCGGTGTCGAGCGCGCCCATCCCTTCCCAGTTCGAGGGCAACTTCTCGGCGAGGAATGCCTGGACCTTCTCGCGATAGGCCTCGGCTTCAGCGGAATACGTCGGCTGCATGGCATCAGGGTAACCGTCGCAGTGCGCGCAGTGTTACTCAGCGGTAGCGACGACCGTGGACGCAGCCACGATCGACGGCACGCTCGACTCAAAGCCGGCGATCGTCACGTCGGTCGCCGCCGACCGTGCCGCCAGCTCACGACGAGCGGCGTCGAAGAAGGGGGCGCCGAACGTCGCCGGAACTACTCCGCCAACGGCGACGTGGCCAACGTCGACCATCGCCACGAGGATGCTGACTGCCCTGCCGAACATGATGCCGGCGCGCTCAACCGTCGCGGCGGTTGCACGCCGCAACGGACGGTTGATCTCCGCTTCGAGCTCCACCGCGGACACGTAGGGATGCAGGCAACCGCGCGATCCACATGGGCAGCGCAGTCCGTCAGGGTCGACGATGACGTGGCCGATCGCACCCGCATTTCCGTGATGGCCGCGCAGCCGTCGTCCACCGACGACCACGGCGCCGTCGACGCCAGCATCGAGCAGGCCCAACCAGACACCGCGCCGGGCGGCGGCATCCGCGAGCGACGAGTCGTGCCGGAGTTGCGCGTCGAGCGTTGCGCCCGCACGCGAGTCGAGCGCGACCGGGAGCCCGCACAGCTCCTCGAGGCGCGGGCCCAACGCGAATCCGTTCCACGCCCGGATGCCTGCCGGGCTTGCCGCCGCCGATCGGTGGTCGATCGGCCCAGCGCAGCTCACGCCAATCCGTTCGGGAGCAGGCAGATCCGCCGGTGTCGCCGCCACGACGCGCTCGACGAGCCCGGCCAACGTGCGCCACACGTCGCGTGCTGGCGTTGCGACTCGATCACGGACGACCACCTGGCCGCCGTCGACGAGGCCCGCCGACAACCGATTGGCGTCGACCACCACGCCGATTGCCGGGGAACTCATGCGAAACGAAACGTACCGCCGCTGAACCCTCCAGCGAATTGCGGTCTACGCTCTCGATGGTGAGTACCGACCTCGCAGCCGACGGCGCGGCTGCCCCCACGCGCCGCTTCGGCGACCTGTTCGATGCCATCACCGCCAACGTTGGCAGTGTCGTACGGGGCAAGCCCGACGCGGTCGAGCTGGCGGTGATCTGTTTGCTGGCCGAGGGCCATCTGCTGATCGAAGACGTGCCTGGTGTCGGCAAGACCAGCCTGGCCAAAGCGTTGGCAGCGTCGATCGACTGCACATGGAAGCGGGTGCAATTCACTCCCGACCTCCTGCCTGCTGATCTGGTCGGGGTCAGCGTGTTCGAGCGGTCCTCGGAGTCGTTCCGGTTCGAGCCGGGCCCGCTGTTCGCCAACATCGTGCTCGCCGATGAGATCAACCGCGCCTCCCCAAAGACCCAGTCGGCACTCCTCGAGGCAATGGAAGAGCGCCAGATCACCGCCGACGGCGAGAGCCGGGCGTTGGCGCCGCCATTCATGGTGATCGCTACGCAGAACCCGGTTGATCAGGAAGGCACCTATCGGCTCCCGGAGAGCCAGCTCGACCGCTTTCTGTTCCGCATCTCGATCGGTTACCCGGGACGCGACGCGGAGATTCAGATGCTCGACGACCTCGGGTCGGCCACCACGCTGAAGGACCTCAGCGTGGTCGTGAGCGAAGCAGAGATCGTGTCGATGATCCGTGCCGTCGAGCAGGTGTTCGTCGCCGACGCGCTGAAGTCGTACCTCGTCGATCTCGCCGAGGCCAGCCGGCGCCATCCCGGGATCGAGTTGGGTTTGTCGCCGCGCGCCACGCTGCAACTCGCCGCTGGGGCGCGTGCCCACGCAGCGGCACGGAGCCGCAACTACGCCACCCCCGACGATGTCAAGGCGGTGGGCACTGCCGCATTGGCCCACCGCATCGTGGTGCGCTCAGATCGCGGCGCCCACCTGTCGAACGCCGATGCGATTCGCGAGGTATTCGACAGCGTTGCCGTCCCAGTGGCCCGGTAGCCCCCGATGGCCGCACTCGCCCCATGACCCCGACGAAGGCTGAGCCCCAACGATGACTCGACAAGGCGTCGTCGGCGTCCTGGCTGGAGTCATCGCAGTGATCGTCGGCCGGGTGTTCGGCGTCATCGAGCTGTACGTGATCGGCGCAGCATTCGTGGTGGCCGCCGTGTTCGCCGTGGCGTACGTCCTGCTGCGGCACCCCCGGTTGCGAGTCACTCGCTGGGTGCATCCGAGCGTGCTCGTCGCCGGTGACACCGGACGCGTCGACGTCCACATCGCCCACGACGGCGCGCTTCCGACGCCGCGGGTCGAATTGACCGATGCCGTGCACCGATCGAATGCGCCTGATCAACGAGCTCGGTTGGCCGTCGGGCCGATCCGCCGCCGCGCAGCGGCGTCGGCGGGCTACCAGTTGCCGACCACCACCCGCGGGGTCATCACGGTGGGACCTTTGGTGATCGAGACCCGCGATCCGCTGGGCATGGCCCGGCGACGTTCGGAGGTCGCCGGGTCCGACGACCTGATCGTTGCACCCCGCTCGTTCGCCGTGTCGATGCCCCGACTCGGCCATGGCGTTTTGGGCAACCATCTCATGCAGCGATCCCAGCGGCTCGGCCCCGGCGAGTTCCACAGCCTGCGCGAATACGTCCAAGGCGACGAGCCGCGGTCCATTCACTGGAAGGCCAGTGCCCGCTCCGACAGCCTGATCGTCAAGCAACACACCACCGAGGGATTGCGCCGGGTGACGGTTGTTCTCGACGCCGATCGACGCGGCTATCTCGACTCGGCCGGTTTCGAGCGGGCCGTGACCGTCGCCGCCAGCGTGGTGAACAGCGCCGATCGAGCGGCACTGACCACGCGCTTCGTGACTGCGCCCGACGTCGACCTCCGTGGGCCTGAAGTGGCCGTACACACGCTGCGCCTGCTCGCTCGCCTGGAAACGACCGTATCGCCGATGCGCGCCCTCGATCGCGACCCCGGCGAAGGGCTCGGTCTGCTCGTCGTGATCTCCGGGTCGGAGCGGGGGCCGGCATGGCGTGCCGCGCACGCGGCGACCGATCCGACGCTTACGGTGATCCCGGTGTTCACCGAGGAACCTCCCCACGTTGCGCTCGGGGTGGCGGCACGCACCGACGACGAGTTCATCAATCGGTGGGAACGGCTTGCCGGCGGCGAGCGCCTCGACATCCGGGCTTCGCTCGCCGATGTCGAGTCGGCGACCAGGGTGGGCGCGACCTCATGACGTCGGCCGCCAACACGCGACCGAGTCTGTCGACCGACCTCGGGGCAACCGCCGCACTCACCCTGTTCTCCCTCGCCGTCGCCGCCGGGTTCGCACGGGTGTTCGCTGGCTGGGAGTTCTTCGCTCCGCTCGCCTGGATCGTGGTGATCGGTCACGGTGCAGGGCTGGTGTTGCGCCGTCGCGAGGTACCCGCGTGGGCGGCCGTCCCGCTCACCGCGGTGATCCTCGTGTGGGCCGCCTCGCTGCTGTTCTACCGCGACACCATGTCGTGGCTGTTGCCCACCCCAGAAACCTGGGAGTTGTTCCGGTCCGAACTCGACTTGGTGCGCGATCAGTTCCGCGTGGCGGTCGCTCCGGTGATCTTTGGGGCCGGGTGGGACGCGCTGGCCGCCGTGGGGATGATCCTTGCGGTGTTGCTCGCCGACGTGTTCGCCTTCCGTGCATTCGCCCGTGCCGAGGCACTCGTACCGGGTGGCGTGCTGTACGTATTCGTCGCGGCGCTCGGCGACGATCGCCTCAGAGTTGCCCTCACGGCGGCGCTCGTCGCCAGCGGCGTATTGGCCACGATCGTGCTCCGGGCCTACCACTCACCGCTGCGCCACCCGCTCCGCTTCGCCACACCGATCGCCCTTGTCGCGGCCACGGCCATCGCCTTCACCGCTGGGGTGGTCGGTCCGCGGCTTCCAGGCGCCGAGGCCGAGGCGCTGTACGACACGCGCACCGGCGGGGGCGGGGTGACGCAGGTGGTGAGCCCACTCGTCGACATCCGCTCCAGACTGACCAACCGGGAGGACAACGAGATGTTCGTTGTCCGTACCGACGTCGAGTCGTATTGGCGGTCGTCGGCCCTGCCGCAGTTCGACGGCGAGATCTGGGGACTGCCAGAACGCGACCTGGTCTCCACCGGCGACGATCTCGCTCCGTCACCACCTGGCTCGGTCGAGTTCCGGCACTCGGTCCAGATCTCCGATCTGCAAGGCAAGTTGGTACCCGCCGCCCCCAATCCATCCTTTGCCAGTCCAGCTGACCGTCTGGTGTGGAACCCCGAGACCGCCACGATCGTGCTCAACGACGGCGACCTGCAACGCGGCGACACGTTCGAGTTCGTGTCAGCCTCACCGCGCTTCGACTCGGCGGTATTGCAATCGGCGACGTCGGTCGCGCCCCCTGATCCGATCTACACCGAGGTACCCGACGACCTGCCCGACATCGTCGAAGGTCTCGCCCGCGAGGTCACCAATGGCGCCACGTCGAGCTACGACGCGGCGTTGCGGTTGCAGGACTGGTTCCATGCCGAGTTCGAGTACTCCCTCGAGGTACAGCGCGGCCATAGCAGCAGCGCCATCGAGAGCTTCTTGCGCGAGCGCGTCGGGTACTGCGAGCAGTTCGCCGGCACGTACGCCGCGATGCTGCGGTCGATCGGCATCCCGGCGCGCGTTGCTGTGGGGTTCACGCCCGGGCTGGTGCAGCCCGACGGGTCGTACTCGGTGCTCGGCAAGAACGCCCACGCCTGGCCCGAGGTGTGGTTCGATGGGCTCGGTTGGGTGCCGTTCGAGCCCACGCCAGGGCGCGGCGCTCCCGGAGCCGAGAACTACACCGGACGAGCTGCGCAACAAAACACCGAACCCCCGGCTCCTGCGGAGAGCACGGGTGGCGATTTCGTTGCACCGACCACGACCGCCCCGTTGAACCTGCCGAATGAGGACTTCACCGAGTCCGACCCGCTCCTCAACCTGCCGGACTTCGAACTGAATCAAGCCGGGGCGGTGCCGCTCGACGACGGTGACGATGGTGGCAGCGGTCGGCCACTGTGGCTGATCGTCGCCGTGGTCATCGTGTTGATCATCGCTGCGCCCGCCGTGATTCGCAGGATTCGACGGCGCGCTGAGGGAACCGACCCGTTGGCCCGGCTCGGCGTGATGTGGAGCCGTTCGATCGATGCGGTGCGCGACGTCGGCGTCACCCCATCGCCGACCGCAACGCCGCTCGAGGTGGCCGACACCACGGCAACGGCTTTTCCGCTGGCCGCTCGACCGTTCCGCTCCCTCGCCGAAGTGGTCACCGAGGCGACGTACCAGCGAACGGGAAGCGACGGCATGGAGGCCGTGAGCGAGTACGGCACCAGTCAACTCCGGCAGTGCAGCACGTGGACCCATCAGGTCGAACGGGCGGTGAACGACGCCATCGGTTGGCGTGCTCGGATCCGGCGCTATTTCACTCGCTGGTAACGCGGCGTCGACCGCAGCGTCAGTTCGGCGTCATCGTCGGGCCCCGATGCCGACACGTGGGCCTCGATGTGGCCCCAGCGGGCGTCGGGGTGGATCGACGCCGCTCCCCCGGCTGGACAACGGCTGACCGGGGTGATCAGTCGTCGTCGGACGGCGTGGACGTGCGTCGCCCGCTCAGCCACGCTGAGATCGGCAGTTGCCCAAGGCGCTCGCGACCAAGAAGTCGGAGCTCGGCCTCGAGCATCACCGCCATGGTCAGCACGATCACGAAACCGACGAACGCGACGATGAAGTTGATCGCCAAACCGCCAATCGTGATCACCAGTCCGACGAGCAGGCCGAGGACGAGCATCGCCGAGCGGCGCCTCGACACGCGGTAGCCGCGGTGCGAGAACGCGGGGTCCTGCTCGAGCTCTTGCTCGATCTGCC
Source organism: Actinomycetota bacterium (assembly GCA_039819205.1). Lineage (GTDB taxonomy): Bacteria > Actinomycetota > Acidimicrobiia > Acidimicrobiales > Ilumatobacteraceae > JABSQH01. The sequence goes on along the minus strand of JBCBSO010000167.1, from coordinate 849 downwards.
GCAGGATGCGCTGTTCGTCTTCGGAAAGCGGCACGGCGCCATCATCGCATGGTTTCTGTCGATCCTCAACGCGGCCCACCGGAAACCGGGCGAGCAATTGCTCCGAAGGGTCAGAAATCACCATCGTCGAGGGTCCACCGGCTGTAATGCTGCATCGGTGAACAACGATCTCCAGTCGGGCCCAAACGCGACATCGACAGACGAACCGTCGGTCGAGTTCGCCCCGTACGAGGCCGATCGCGACGCCGACGACGTCGTGCGCATCTGGCGCGAGGTGCGCTGGATCGACGACGAAGATGCCGAGCGGGCGGCGCTGCGGAGGTTCCTCGGTGGCGGCCCCGTCGAGGTGGCCCGGGTCGATGGTGTGGCCGAGTGCGCTGTGGCCCGCACCATGGGCGCGTTCGACCTCGATCAGACGCGTGTTTCACTCTGCGCGATCACTGGGGTGACCACCAGCCACGTCGGCCGCAAGCTCGGATTGGCCTCGACGCTCACTTCGCGGGCGTTGCGTAACGGCGCCACCGAGGGCGCTGCGGTCTCGGCCCTCGGCATGTTCGAGCAGGGTTTCTACGACCGGTTCGGCTTCGGCACTGGTGCGTACGCCTACGAGACGATGTTCGACCCGAGTTCGCTCCGCCTCGACCATGTTGCGTACCGCCGTCCAGTCCGTCTCGGTGACGACGACCTCGAGGAGATGTTCCGCGCCACGATCAACCGCCGCCAGCACCATGGTGCGGTGCGGTTGCACAGCGCCGAACAATTCGCCGCCGAGTGGGCGTTCATCCAGGATCGTGTGGCGCTCGGCTACCGCGACGCCGACGGCACGATCTCGCACTTCGTGATCGGCTC
>JBCBSO010000166.1:0-8051 GCA_039819205.1 Actinomycetota bacterium | reverse complement strand
CATGAACCCCGACGTGACCAGGCGGTACCACCCGTCGGGTCACGTCGGGGTTCATGCACTTCGGCCTGATCCACCTGGGCCTGAACATGTTCTTCCTGTACATCCTCGGCCCGATGCTCGAACCGGCGATGGGCCGTGTGCGCTTCTTGCTGCTGTACATGGCGTCGCTACTCGGCGGATCGCTCGGCGTGATCCTGCTCGACAGCGGCGGGATCACCGCTGGTGCGTCCGGCGCCGTGTTCGGACTGATGGCCGCCGCCGCTGTCGGCATGTGGCGCCAAGGCATCAACCCGCTCACCACCGGCATCGGTGCAACACTGATCCTCAACTTGTTCATCACCTTCACCATCCCCGGCATCTCCATCGGCGGACACCTCGGTGGCGCCGCAGCCGGAGCGCTGTGTGGACTCGTCATGCTCGCCCCGCCGTACCAAGGCATTCCGCCGTGGGCTCGCTGGGCGACCCCGGTCGCGGTGGGCCTGGGCAGTGTCGCGTTGAGCGTGCTCATCGTTGCGTCCGGATGAAACGCGTGACCCCCACGATGACCACGACGCAATGACCACTCATCGAGGAGCGCCATGACGCTGCGCGATACGCACATCGAGCGGCTGCGCAACGGCAGCTTCGACACCTTGATCATCGGCGGCGGCATCAATGGCGCCGTCGCTGCAGCCTCGCTCGCCGGGCGCGGCGCCTCGGTGGCCTTGGTCGATCGCGGCGACTTCGCCAACTTCACATCGCAGGCATCGTCGAACCTGGTGTGGGGCGGGTTCAAGTACCTCGAGAACTACGAACTTCACCTGGTGTGGAAGTTGTGTCGCTCACGCAACCGATTGATGCGCGCCTACCGCGACAACATCAAGCCGATCGGCTTCTACGCCGCGCTCGACCGCTCGTCGCCGTATCCACCGTGGTTCGCCGGGCTCGGGGCACTGGCGTACTGGATCATCGGTCAGTTCGGCACCGCGGCGCCGCGATTGCTGTCGCGTCGAAAGATCCAACGCGAAGAGCCGGCGATCGACACCACCAGCGTGCGCGGCGGCATCGAGTACGGCGACGGCATCTTGATCGACAACGACGCCCGGTTCGTGTTCTCGTTCGTGCGCCAGGCGATCGACGCTGGCGCCGCTGCGGCCAACTACGTCGAGCTGGTCAACGCCGAGCGCGTCGGCGACCGATGGGTGGCCACGTTGCGCGACGTCGACCGCGGTGACACCTTCACCACGTCGGCGGCCACCATCGTCAACGCCGCTGGACCGTTCGTCGATGGGCTGAACGGTGAGTGGGGCGTACGCACCGACCACCGCATCGTGTACTCCAAGGGCATCCACCTCGTGGTGCCTCGCCTCACCACTCGGCACCACCACAAGGTGCTGGCGTTCTTCGACGACACCCAGCGTCTGTTCTACGTGATCCCGATGGGCCGCCGTTCGGTGATCGGCACCACCGACACACGCGTCGACACACCATTCACCGAGGCCACCGACGATGACGTCGAGTTCTTGCTCGACCAGATCAATGCCCGCATGGATCTGCGCACGCCGCTCACCCGCGCCGACATCATCGCCGAGCGGTGCGGCGTGCGCCCGCTGGTGGTGTCGAGCGGAGGCAGCGACCAGGCCGACGTCGACTGGACCAAGCTGAGCCGCAAGCACGCCATCGAGACCGACCGTCGCGAGCGCACGGTGACGATCTTCGGCGGGAAGCTCACCGATTGTCTCAATGTGGGCGAAGAGGTCGCTGATGCGATCGAAGACTTGGGGATCCCGCTCGAGCGCGACCTACACAACTGGTACGGCGAGCCATCGAAGCAGACGCGTGCCGAGTTCTATCGACAGGCCAAGGCGATGAAGCTCGACGGATACCGCACCAAGCGCGACGTCGAGCCGCTCACCGATCGTCTGTGGCGCCGCTACGGCCGGCGGGCGTTCCCGATGCTCGACGCGATCCGCGCCGATTCGACGATGGCCGAGGACGTCATGGGCTCCGCCGACTACATCCGCATCGAGCTGTACACCGCCGCCGAGTCGGAAATGGTCACCAAGCTCGACGACTTCTTGCGCCGGCGGTCGAAGATCGACCTCGTGGTACGGCGTAGCGACGTCGAGGCGTCCACCGGCCTGCGTGAGGTCGCGGCGATTCTGTTCGGCGCCGACGCCGACCGGCGTCTGGCCGAGTATTTCGGTGGCGACGATGCGGTGCCGGTGCCGCTGCGGCCGACGGCGACGGCATGATGACCGCCTAATGGGCCTTATCGACACGGTGCGCGGCTGGTTTGCCGGGCCAACGCTCACGTTTGATCCGAGCTGGGATGCATTGCTCCGCCGGGAGTTCGATCACTGGTCGACGCTGACCGACGACGAGCTCGAGCGCATGCGCATGCTCGTTGCGCGCTTCGTCCACGACGTTCGCTGGGAGCCGTCGAACGGCTTCGAGCTCACCGACGAGATCCGAGTGTTGGTCGCCGCGCAAGCGTCGATGCTGCTGCTCGGACTCGACCTCGACGAGTATCCGCAACTCACCTCGGTGATCGTCCACCCGTCGACGGTGCGGCTGCGCGGCACGCATGCAATGGGTGGCGGTGTGATGTCGACCGGCACGCAGACGTTGGCCGGCCAGGCGCACTACAAGGGCCCGGTCATCCTGTCGTGGTCGGCGACCAAGCGCGGCGCCAAGCATCCCGAGTCGGGCAACAACGTGGTGTATCACGAGTTCGCACATCAGCTCGACATGCTCGACGGGGTCACCGACGGCACCCCACCGCTCGACGACGACGCCGCGCGCGAGCGATGGGTAAAGGTGTGCACCGCGGCCTACGACACGGTGCGCGCCGAAGGTTCGCCGGTGCTGCGGCCATACGCCGGCACCAACCCAGCAGAGTTCTTCGCCGTGGCCACCGAGGTGTTCTTCAACCGGCCGATCGACCTGTGCGACCACGAGCCCGAGCTGTACGCCGAGCTGCGCGGCTTCTATCGCCAGGACCCGGCGACGCGCCACCGTCATCGTCACGGTCACGGTCATCACGCATAGCGCCAACGGGGCCGGGCAGCCTGACCTACGCGGCGGGTTGGTGGCGGTCGATGGTTGATCCGCTCCAGAACACGGTGCCGTCTGGTCGTGTCCAGGTGGCGATGCGGTCGGGGGTCATGGTGAGTTGCCAGCCGCCTTCGTGGACCTGGTGGTGATGGTGCTCACAGAGTGGGATGAGGTTGTCCAAGTCCGTCGGTCCGAGATCCCGGCTCCACCAATCGACGTGGTGGATACGGCAGGAATCGAAGGGCATGTTGCAGTGTGGGTGGGCGCACGTGCCGTGCATTGCGGCCAATGCCTGGCGTTGTTCCGTTGTGGCGGTCCGTTTGGCTCGCCCGACATCGAGGACTCGACCGTCGCTGTCGAGGACGGTGGGGATGATGTCGGCGTCGCAACACATCCGCCGGATCGCGCTGACGGGGAGTTGCACACCGTCGATGGTTTCAGCGATGCCGTGTTCGTGCAGCCCGTTGATCAGGGTCTGGTAGTCGACGAGCACCAGAATCTCCGCAAGCGCCGGCCCAGATGACGAACCCGCCGAGCCGTTGGCGCGGTTGGTGATGGCGGTGACGTAGCCGTCGACTTCCAACTCCCGCCATGACCGTGTCTCGTTGGCCGGAAGCGTCGAGCGGATCGAGTTCGCCGTCCGGTTGATTGCGGCGGTGACCTTGGCGGCGCGTTCGGGGTCGAGTTCGGCGTGGATGTGGTGCATGCCGGTGGTCTTGTCGACCCATTGGGAGATCTTCGACTGCTTGCGCTGCCGCGACAGTTCGTCGTCCTCGCCATCGTTGGCTTGGGCGGCGCGAACGTCCCGCGCGAACTGGCGGCAGCGTTTGCGGAACGCATCCACCGACAACACTTTGGCTGCTGCGAGGAGTCGCTCGCGGTGGGCGAGAAACTCCGAGCGCAGCGCGGCGGGAAGCGAGTTGGCTGCGGCGGCGATGGCGTCGACGTAGGCGGTGGCAATCGCTCCCTCGTTGAGGGCGTCTTCAACATCGGCAGCCTGATTGCACAACTCCTCGCGGGCGGTGGCGGTGTTGGCGTCTTTCGAGTCCATACCGCCCGCCGATCCCAATAAGGATTCGGCGGGTTCGGCTTGTCCGGTATCGGCCAACTCGCGCGCTCTGCGGGTCAACCCGACTTGCACGGCATCGAGCCGCGACTTCAATCGTCTGACTTCGCTGACTGCGGCGGCGAGCTGATCGCGATCGCAGTCGTGAGGACACAGCGCGAGCACCGCCGCAAAGGCGGTGACCGCGTCATCGTCGGTCATGTCAATCTCCTTGCTCAACTGGTGAACTCGGAGGAGTCGGTGCATTCACCATAGCAAACACATGCGCGCCTATTGTTACAGATTGGTAACATCAGTTCGTCTGCGGCGGCATGATTCGGAACCGCCCGCGGCGCGCACAAGTCGGGTGAATGCCCTGCTCAGAGGGGATATCAGGCGATGTGACACCCCGTCGTCACGATGGGGACCATGACGACGAACACCACCGATCACCCCGAACAACTCGAACTGCTGCTGCCAACCTCGAAGGTCAGCGCCCGCTTCCGCCTCAGTGCCGACACGCGTCGCCGGGGGCTCCGGCACATCGCCGAGATCCGCAAGCAGCTCAGCGACGCGACCGATTCCGACCGCCGAGCGGCGTAGCCCGGCGCCTACCGACTCGACTCAGCCGGCTGCGGGCGACAGGTCGCGCACACCCTGCCAGAAGTCGAGATCCGGATCGAGAGGAAGAATCGCCAACGTGCTCGTCGTCACGCCGTTGTCGAAGTACTCCTGGATCCGCGCCCGACACTGCTCGGGGGTGCCGTGTACCACCAGCTCGTCGACCACCTCGTCGGGAATCTCCGCAAGCGCCGCCTTGCGGTCGCCAGCGCCCCACGCGTCCCACATGCCCTGCAGCTGATCGCTGCGCCCGAGCCAACGGTGAAACTCGGCGTACACCGGCACATTGAGATACGCGGCGATGGCGAACTTGGCGGCGCCACGCACCACCTCGGTGTTGTCGCTCGGGCAGCAGAAGATGCGCGCCACGATCTCCTTGTCGCCGCCACCGCCGGCGTTGTTCACGATCGGTGCCACGGTCGCCACGTCGGTGGGCGACAGCCAGTTGATGATCGCCCCGTCGGCTTCGCGTCCGGCCAGCCGGAGCATGCCCTCGCGTAGTGCGGCCACGAGAATCTGCGGCGGCTGCTCAGGGCGCACCCCGAGGCGAAACCCGTTGACCTCGAAGGTGTCATACGCGTGCTTGATCTTCTCGCCTCCCAGTGCGTCCTTCAGGAAGCGCACAACATCGCGCACCTTCTTGTAGGGCTCCTCGAACGGGATGCCGTTCCACCGCTCGACGATCACATTGCTCGACGAGCCGATGCCGATGGCGAACCGGCCCGGTGCGGCATCGGCCATCGACGCCACGCTCTGGGCCATGCACGCGGGCGCCCGGGTGTAGGCCGGCACGATGGCCGTACCGAGCCGCAACCGCGGCTCCCACGCAGCCGCCAGCGCCAGCGGTGTGAATGCATCGGCGCCATCGGACTCGGCCGACCAGATGTCGGTGTAACCCATGTCGGCCAGCTCGACCAGCTTGTCGCGCTGCGCGTGCAGCGGTCCGGGAAGCGGGACGGTCATGCCAGGACGATTCGGAAGCGCCATGCGGCCGACACTACGTGCCCTGGCGTACTGCGACCGATCCGACCCGGCTCCGCCAGACGCGGTCAGCGCTTGTGCACGCGGACGATCACGCTCTGGCTGGCGGTGGCCAGCAGCGTGCCGTCCTCGGCGAACATGTGCACCAAGCCATGGCCGAAGCCGCGCTGCACGGCGTGCACACGGATGTCCATCAGCACCCACTCGGTCGGCACGAGCCGGCCGACGCGCAACGTGTTGTCCAGGCTGTTGCCGCCACCGTCTACCCCGAGGCTCTGGCCAATCCCCATCGGCACGAAGTCGCCGAGGATCGCCAGCGTGGTGGCATCGACACCAGTGATCACGTCGGGGATTCGCGCCCAGATGATCGACTGTCCGTCGCTGTGGGTGCCATCACGTTCTTCGAGCGCCCGACCCTTCACCGCTCGCTGCTCGAGCCGCTCGTTGATCGACCCCGTCCAGTCGCTGCGGTGCGGCCGCGGTGGGCAGTCCTGCGGCGGCGGGAGATCTGGCGGCAACGACTCCCATTGCCCGGCGAGGTCGATCGGCCGGTCACCGAGCGCGGCGTTCACCGTGAGAATCTCTCGGTCGGCCACATGACACACCGCCCGCGCCTGCGAGATCTGGCGACCAGCAACAGCGACGGTGACGTCGACGTCGACGACCTCGCCCGGCTTCGCATACGACAGGTACTGCGCAGTCGCCCACACACACTGGCGACCGGTGGTCCCCTCCAGTGCGGCGATCGCGGCACCCAAACCGCAGCCTCCGAACAGGAACCCGCCCGTTGTTGACACCCCAGCAGTGACCGGCAGCGTCCACCGGAACTCGTTGTGCGTCGGTTCGAGGCCGAGGAATTGCCGGGAGTCCATCGCTTCGCACCGTAGCGGTGCAACTCGACACCCCGGCGGGGCTGCGTGCGGGGTCCGACGACGGCGCCTGGGCGGCGATTGCGTAACGTCGGCGCATGACCGAGCGCGCCGCCATCGACACCGCCGACGACATCCGCCGACCCACGGGCGACGCCTGGCAGGGCGACGTCGTTGGGCTCGTCGACGCGTTCCGTTCAGGTGAGCGCTCGCCGAGCGAGGAAATTGCGGCGTGTTATGCCGCGATCGACGCCAGCGACCTCAACCCGATGTCGTTCGAGGACCGCGACGCCGCGGTCGCCGCTGCGGCCACGGCCGACGTGTCGCTGCCATTCGGCGGCGTGCCGCTCGGCGTGAAGGAACTCGACGCCGTCGACGGCTGGCCGTTCAACAGCGCCTCGGTCCCGTTGCGCGACCAGGTGGCAGATCACACCTCGACCATGGTCCAACGAATCGCCACAGCCGGAGCCGTGCTGGCGGGCCAAACGACCGCCAGCGAGTTCGGTGGGGTGAACCTCACGCGCACGAAGCTGCACGGCACGACGCACAACCCGTGGAGTTTCGGCCGCACGCCCGGCGGGTCGTCGGGCGGCTCCGCAGCGGCGGTGGCCGGGGGCTTGCTCCCGATCGCCACGGGCGGCGACGGCGGCGGATCGATTCGGATTCCTGCCGGCTTCACCAACCTTGTCGGCCTCAAGGGCACGTTCGGCAGGATCCCGCGTGGGCCACAAGCCACGTACGGCAACCTGACCGTGGCGATTGGCTGTATGGCTCGCTCCGTGCGCGACACCGCTCGTTGGTTCGACGTCGCCAACGGCCACGACGCCAGCGACCCGCTGAGCCTCCCCCGTGTTGAAGGGTGGGAGCGTGGCCTCGGCACACACCTCGATGTGCTGCGCGGGATGCGGGTGGCGATCGCTGCCGATTGGGGCAACGCGACGGTGTCGCCGGTGATGTGGGAGCTGCTGCAGGCTGCGGCATCCGACCTGATCGGCGACTGCGGGCTGACGCTCGTCGACGACATCGACACCACCCTCCCGCGTATGGGAGCGGCATGGTCGATTTCGGGCACGATCGCCATCGAGGCGCGCCTCGGCGACAAGTGGCCCGATTGCGCCGACGACCTCACCCCCGAAATGCGATTCGGTCTCGAGACGACGGTGGGCAACTACAACTCCGAGGCCCGCGCCAAGATCGAACGCCGACGCATGGAGTTGAACGAAGGGATGGCGCGCATCTTCGATCCCGTCGACGGCGTCGACTTCGTGATCACCGCCAGCAACCCCGACGTGGCCTTCGACGCCGACGGACCGCTGCCATCGGTGTTCGGCGGCGTCGAGGCGGGCGCCGGCAACAACGGCAAGCTGACCTTTCCTGCCAACCTGCACGGCAACCCGGCGATCTCCATCCCCGCTGGATTCGTCGATGGCCTGCCGATCGGCCTGCAGGTCGTCGGCCGGCACTTCTCCGAGGACCTGTTGCTCGACCTCGCCCTCACC
>JBCBSO010000165.1:0-8077 GCA_039819205.1 Actinomycetota bacterium | reverse complement strand
CGAGCGCATCCTTACTGACGACCACGCGCCGATCGAGTCCCCGGAGAATGCGATGCAAGGCGGGGCGCAAAAGCCGGTAGCTCGCCGATGTCCCGGCGGCGTGAAACGTGCCGACGGTGGGTGCTGGGTGCACGACAACGCTCGTCAACGTCGGGCCCGGGGCCAGCGGTTCGTGGATGTGCAACACGTCGAACGACTCGTCGTTCAGCGCCCGCAGGGTGCGCAGCACGGCGGGCGGGTCCGGTGCCAACGGCGCAATCGATCCGTTGGCCGCGGTCGGCAGCGAGTTACCCAGCGGTGTCACGTAGGCAAAGGGTGGGGGGCCATCGCACGGGCCGAGCACCCTGGTCTCGTGACCTCGCCCGCGGAGCTCTCTGGCCATCCCGAACACCTGAGCCTGTACGCCGCCGGGCACACTGAGGCTGTAGGGGCACACGAGCCCGATACGCATCGCCGCAGCGTAGGCAGCACCCGGCGGGCGCGAGCGCATCCCCGCCTAGTGTCGCTTCATGCGCACCGACCCGACCGGCCCAATCGCCATCCTGTCGGCACTCCCCGATGAGCTCAACCACCTGGTGGTCGATCGCCTCGCCGGCGACCTAGAACGGCCTGAGCAGATCTCGCTGGCCACGGAGATCGCGTGGCGTGGGACACTCGGGGGACACGACGTGGTCGTCGCGCTCTCCGGAATGGGCAAGGTGGCTGCGGCGCTCGTCGCCACCTCGCTGATCGAGATGACGCGTCCACGAGCGTTGGTGTTCTCCGGCGTCGCTGGCGGTCTCGACCCTGCGCTCGACGTCGGCGACGTGGTGATCGCCGAGCGGGTCGTGCAACACGACACCGGGGTACTCACCGACGCGGGGTTGCAGCACTACCAACCCAGCCACCTGCCGTTCATCAACCCCACCGACGACTTTGGGTCGGCGTGCGATCCGGCGCTGGTCGCGCTCGCTGTGGAGGCGGCAGGCGCACTCCAACTCGACGCACTACCGACGGAGGCCGGCGGCCGGGGTCATCCGCCGCAGATCACGACCGGAGTCGTCGCCACCGGCGACGTGTTCGTGAACGGCAACGCGACTCGTCGCCGCCTGTTCGAAGAACTCGGTGCACACGTCGTAGAAATGGAGGGCGGTGCGGTCGCCCAGGTCGCCGATGCACTCGGCGTTCCACATCTCATCGTGCGCGCTGTCGCCGACAAGGCCGACGACGACGGCGACTTCGACTTCCACCAATTCACTGCCCACGTGGCGCTGAACTCGGCACGCATCGTCGAACACGTCGCCGCCGCGCTGCGCCTCGACTCGGACAACTCCGGCGACTGACGACCATCCCCTCCGAAATACCGGGGATTCCAGGCGCCACGCGCCGGAAATCGCGAACAATTCGCAGGGTCGACGCACTCCGCGCGCTGCGCCGTCACTGAGGTTCCAGGCCGCCGACGCGGCGTGGGTCGAGCGTACGTATCGCGTTTGCGCTGCATCGACCAGATACGTAGCGGTCACGGATGTGGACACGACCCCGCTGGGCGACGATCGGCACAACGGCCGCAACCGGCCACACAACGACGCACGACGAGAGGCACACATGACCACCCCCACAATCGACCGACCCACGGACCACACCATCCGCTTCGGACGGAGCGAGCACCCTGCCGCCGGACAGTGGAAGGTTCACCGTTCGTCCACGATTCGCATCATGACCGGCCGGCACTGGCGATCGGCCAGCATCGAACGGGGAAGCATCCACGTCGGTATGGGCGCCAGCGGGCGCTCCCTCGACCTCTTCTTGCGCAGCGCAGAGTCGCCTGGCGACCTCACCGCCGCCGCCATCGCAAGCGTCCCCCGACAGGACGGCTTCGCGAGATGGCATGCGCACGGAGTGGTCGGCCTCGACACCGAGCAGGAGCGGCAGATCGACATCACCGTCGACTTTCACGGCGTGTACCGCCGCGGCGTCGACTGCTGGGCGTGGATCACTGCCCACGGCGGGACCTCGTTGAGCAACCGGCGGTACCGACGGACAATCGAACTCGAGCTGATCGCGCATCCGCACGAACTGACACGTGGGCCGCTGCAAATCGCAGCAACTCGCTAGGACTGCGCTACTCGAACCAACTCGGAGACTCTGGTGTTGCGGTGCGCCGTATCACTGCGGAAACGTAGACAGAGTCTCGGCAGGCACGCCGGTCAGTAACCGGGGTCGCTTGGCCAGTTCGGTTGGAACAGGTGCCACTGCGACGGCGCCCGCCGAATCAGGTACTCAAACTCGTTGGCCAGATCCTGGGTGATCCGGGCGACGTCGTCGCGTAACCGTTTGGCCTTTCGCTCGGCCGGCAATGCAGGTCGAACGTGGCCGAGGTGACCGTCGAATCGGTTGGTGAAGAACACCGCCGTGGGGAGCAACGGCGCCCCGGTGCGCAATGCCAGGGTGGCCGGGCCGCCGGGGAGGTGTGTTCGCTCACCGAAGAACTCGACCAAGGGTCCCTTTCGCTGCAGGTCGCGATCGGCGAGTAGGCACACGACGTGGTTGTCGGCTAACGCCTTGGTGATCGTGGTTCCGGCATGTTGGTCGAGCGCCACGACGTTCATCCCAAGATCCGATCGAAGATCGACGAACCACTCGAAGAGTTCCGGCGGATCGATGTGTTCGACCACAACGGTGATCGGATGCCCCTGGTCGGCGATCCACCGGCCGGCCCACTCCCAGCCGCCGAGGTGCGGCAACACCAGCATCACCCCGGTGCCGTTGTTCCGGGCGTCGACGATCTGCTGGTAGCCGCGGTGGCGGAAGCCAGCATCGACGGTACGTCGCGAGAGCGACGGCAGACGAAAGCTCTCCATCCAGTACCGGGCGTACCAATCGAATGCGTCCTGTACCGCTCGCCGCAGCCGGAGACCGCGCAATCGCGGATCGACCCGGTTGAGGTGCCGGGCGATCATCTCCCTGCGCTCGTTGCTGGCAAAGCTGGCTCCTGCCCCGAGCGGTCCGGCAAGACCCGAGGCCACGGCGCCTGGCATCAGCCGGGCGGCGAGCGCCCCACCCCGATACGCCGCAACGGTGGCGAGCTCGGCCGGGGTCACCGGGCGATTGCTCCGGTCACAGCCGCTTGCGCGGAACCCGCGTACGCCGTCGTTCGAGACGGGCCACGCGGCGGCTCTGTCGCCGGGAACGGCGCATCTCGATCCGCGCCGCAGTGATTGGGGCCACATCGGCTTGACGCCACACCTTGACGAACCGCTGGATCGCCGTGATCGATGTCAGCGCGAGCATGATCCACAAAATCGGGATGAGCAGCACGTTGAACAGGAGCCCGATGCAGATCGCCACGATCCGCTCGGCGCGCTCCATCAGACCGCCCTTGGCTTCGATGCCGAGCGACTCGGCCTTGGCCCGCATGTAGCTGATCAGCGTCGACACGGCGAGGATGGCGAACGGCAAGATCGCCATGTGCGCCGACTCGGTACTTGCGAGATACCACGCGATGCCGCCCAGCAGTAACGCATCGGTCACGCGGTCGATCGTGGAGTCAAAGAACGCGCCCCGCGGACTCGCAGCACCGCTGGCCTTGGCCACGGCGCCGTCGAGCAGGTCTGGTAGCGCGGCCAGAATCACGAGCAGCAGCCCGAGGCGCAACGCGCCGGCGCCGATCGCAACGGCAGCGCCCACGCCGACCAGCAGTCCCATGATGGTGAGATGGTCGGGGGTGATACCCGTCTTTTTGATGCTGTCGCCGACGGGTCGCACCACGCGGTCGACCGGCGCACGAAACTTCCCGTCGAACATCGCCCCCGACGCTACCGCAGCGCGTCGCCGACGCCGTTACTTCCGGCGCTATCCAACGCGTTCGGGGTTGTCCTCGACGAGGTGCTCGAGCACCGTGCCGTCGACTGCGTCGACCAAGACCAGGCCCCGGCGCAGCGGCGGGTCTTCGCTGCTGTAGCACAGCACTCGCCACGTTGGCCTGCTCCGCAGCCCGCGCCACACCTGTTGTGCCGACGCGTGTCCGACAGCAAACCCGACCGCCGGCTGGGCAGCGACAAGTGCCTCGCGCTCATCGATGTGCATTCGCCAGCTCGAGGTGATCGAGAACACGCCCACGGCGGTGAGCACGGCGGCGCCGAGCAGCCAGCCGCCGTTGACGATCGGCGAGGCATCACCGGCCACGTACACGACGACACACAGCGCGGCGATCACCAGGTAGATCACCCCGGGCCACCGCCGGCGGCTGTTGTCGGGGAACTGATACGGGCCGACGAAGCCCGACGTGTCCAAGTCGTCGGGTAGTTCGTCGCGTACCTCGTCGGTCACAGCGGCCAGCCTACGGGCATCGCCCCCACCCCCACGTTGTTGCGGTCAGCCTGCGCGGTGACGTTGCGCCCAGGCTCGACGGATCCGCTCAGCGCTCGACTCGAGACCCTCCGGCAGCGTCTGTGTGTTGGCCACCGCTGACATGAAGTTCGAGTCGCCAGTCCAGCGCGGCACGACGTGCACATGGAGATGCGTCGGCACCGACCCACCGGCGGGCCGGCCCAAGTTGACGCCGACGTTCATCCCGTCCGGCTCGTAGGCGGCGCGCACCACGGCGATCGCCTCGGTCACCGTGTGCCACAGGTCGAGGATTTCGCCGTCGTCGAGATCAGCGAGATCGGGCACCTCGCGATACGGCACGACAAGCAAGTGGCCCGACGTGTACGGGAACGCGTTCATCAACGCGAAACACGTATCGCCGCGATGGACGATGTGTGTCTCGGCGTCGGGTTCGCCCGACTGCAGGAGCTGCGTGAACACGCTGGCCTGCGGCGCGTCCGGGTCGCCACGGTCGACCCCAGCGTCTGCGGCACGGACCGGCGCGCTCTGAACGTACGTCGCTCGCCAACCCGACCAGATGTGTTCGAGCATCGGGAATGATCAGGCGTCGAGCGCGACCGCCTCGGCGTCGGCGACCTCACGCTGAAGACGTGCGACGAAGTCGTCGAGCGGAACGTCGCGCTGCACCTCACCGCCGTCGGGATGATCGCTGCGCGGGTTGACGCCGACCGTGCCGGCGGCAACATCGTCGTCACCGACGACCAACACGTAGGGCAGCTTGTCCATCTTCGCCGCACGAATCCGTTTGCCGAGTCCGTCGTCGGCGCCGACGTAGTCGACGCGTGCCCCTTCCGCTTCTAGGCGCTCAGCGACGCTGCGGGCGTACGCCTCATGCGGCTCAGCGACGGGGAGGACGCGTACCTGTGTCGGCGCCAACCAGGTCGGAAATGCGCCTGCGAAGTGTTCGAGTAGCACACCGAAGAAGCGCTCGATCGAGCCAAACAGCGCGCGGTGCAACATGACCGGGCGATGCCGCTCGTTGTCGGCACCCACATAGGTCAGATCGAAGCGTTCCGGGAGCTGGAAGTCGGCCTGAATGGTCGACAACTGCCACGAGCGGCCGATCGCATCACGCACGTCGATATCGATCTTCGGCCCGTAGAACGCTGCGTCACCTTCTTTGATGCCGTAATCGAGGCCGTACTTGTCGAGCGCCTCACGAAGCGCTTCGGTGGCCTCGTCCCATGCCTCGTCACCACCGACGTACTTGTCGGGATCCTTGGTCGAGAGATGGAACGTGAAGTCGTCGAAGCCGAACGCGCGCAGCACTGACAACACGAAGTCGAGCAAGCCGGCGACCTCGTCGGCCAGTTGCTCGCGGGTGCAGAAGATGTGGGCGTCGTCTTGGGTGAACCCGCGGATGCGCATCAGTCCGTGCAGCGTGCCCGCACGCTCGTACCGATACACGTTGCCGAGTTCGAAGAAGCGCATCGGCAACTCCCGATAGCTGTGCTGCCTGCTGCGGTAGATCAGACAATGCATCGGACAGTTCATCGGCTTCATGTAGTACGTGCCGTTATCCATCTCCATCGGCGGGTACATACCGTCGGCGTACCACTCGAGGTGGCCGCTCGTCTCGAACAGCTCCTGCTTCGAGAGGTGGGGCGTAATCACGAAGTCGTAGCCACCGGCTTCATGACGGTCGCGGCTGTAGTCCTCCATGAGCTTGCGGACGATCGCACCCTTCGGATGCCACACCGCCAAGCCGCCGCCGAGCTCGCTTGGGAACGACAGCAGATCGAGCTCGGTCGCGAGCTTGCGATGGTCGCGCTTGGCTGCTTCCTCGAGCTGGTGGAGGTGCGCAGCGAGTGCCTTCTTCGACTCCCAGGCCGTGCCGTAGATGCGCTGCAACATCGGTCCCTGTTCGTTGCCTCGCCAGTACGCACCCGCAACCTTCTGCAGCTTGAAGTGGCCGAGCCGACCGGTCGTCGGAACATGTGGGCCCACACACATGTCGACGAACGCATCGGTGTTGCGATACGCAGAGATCGTGTCGCCTCCGGCGACCTCGCCGGCGTCGAGTTCGTCGCCTCCGGCCTCCTCGACACGCTCGATGATCTCGACCTTGTAGGGCTGGTCGGCGAAGGCGGTCTTCGCTTCTTCGATTCCCATCTCCGAGCGAACGAACGGCTGATTCTCGGCGATGATGTCGCGCATCTTGGCCTCGATGCGCTCCAGATCATCCTCGCTGAAGGTCTGGCCCCCTGGTAGGTCGAAGTCGTAGTAGAAGCCGTTCTCGATCGCTGGTCCGATGGCGAACTTGGCACCCGGAAACAAGTCGGTGACCGCCTGGGCCATCACGTGCGCCGTCGAGTGCCGCAACACGTGGCGCCCCTCTTCGGTGGCGTCGGTAACGATCGCTACCTCGGCGCCCTCGTCGAGCGGCACGTTCAAGTCCGTTTCAACGCCGTCGACGACGGCGGCGACTGCTGCCTTGCGTAACCCCGAACCGATCGAGCCGGCAAGGTCGAACGCGGTCGACCCGGTCGGCAGTTCCTTTGCGGAGCCGTCGGGCAGGTTGACCGTGATGTTTGCCATACCCGCAGGATACGGCGACGCGCAATGCGTTTCGTGGTGGGTTCAGTTCCCGACAGCGACGGCGAGCGCTGGCTCGACGCTGCCGTTTGCGCCGTTTGCCGACGACACATCGGGGAGATCCGTCACGCTCGCCACCTTTGCGGCAACCGTTGGCTCTGTCTCGGCCTTCTGGCCGGCGTAGGTGTGCACGTACTCCTGGCCGGTCATCTCGCGAATCTCAAACATCACTTCGTCGATCATCGAACGCCACGCAAGGTGCTCAGCACCAGAGCCCTGATAGCGCTCGGGCTTCACCGGCCGCCCGACCGAAATCCGGCAGGTTCCGAACAGCTTCGGCAGCTTCGCCTCGGGTGGTTGGATCTCGTCGGTGCCGACAACACCAACGGGATAGATCGGACAACCGATCTTCATCGCCAACCGGGCGGCGCCAGTGCGACCCTTGTGCAGCAGGCCATCTCGGCTGCGCGTTCCTTCGGGGAAAATGCCAAACAGCTCCCCGCGACGCAGCACCGATTCGGCCGTATCGAGTGCGGCCTGGCTCTTGTCGCCGCCGGCACGGTCGATCGGGATCATCCCAAGCGCGGGAAATGCGTACTTCGTCTTCCACGAGTCCATGTACTCGGCCTTGCCGACGAACGAGATGTTCCGCGGCAACGACAACATCAAGAACGCCGAGTCGAGGAAGCTGATGTGATTGGGACACAGAATCGCCGGGCCATCGGTGGGGAGTCGGTCGAATCCATCGAGCTCGATGTTCCAGAGGCGCGACGTGACTGGCCGCGCGACGTTGCGGAAGCGTCGCTGTGCGTCACCGGCACCGGTGGCCTTCGCCATGGGCGCTAAGAGTACGACATGTTCGTTCGTTCGTGAACCCCCATCTGCAGATGAGTCGGCCGGGCGATCGAAGATCGAGCGCGGGGTACTGGTGACGTGCAGTGACTAGGGCAGCACGACACCGAGCAGGTCGGCGGCGAGCGTGACGTCCACCCCGTCGGCTGCCGCGGCGTCGATTGCGGCGATCGCCCCGGGAGTGTCGAGATCATCGTCGAGACGTTCCCGCGCAGTGTCGAGGACCTGCTCGCCCGGCCGACCACCGACGCTGGCGAGCCAGCGATCGAGCCGTTCGGCGTTGCGCGGCATCAACTCGTCGTCCCACTCCCACTCGACTCGG
>JBCBSO010000164.1:0-8109 GCA_039819205.1 Actinomycetota bacterium | reverse complement strand
TCAGTGGTCAGGGAGTGAGTGGTCAGCGTGGTCGGGTACAGAACGTCTCAGGTCGGCGCCAACTTGTCGACGACGTCGAAGTCGAAGCGGACTTCTTTCCACGTCTCGAGTGCGGCGGCCAGCTCGGGGCTGTGGCGCGCGGCGTCGGTCATGATCTCGTGCGACTCGAGTTCGAGCTGGCGACCTTCGTTGCGTGCCCGCACGCAGGCCTCGACCGCCACGCGGTTGGCGGTTGCGCCGGCTGCGTTGCCCCACGGGTGGCCGAGGGTGCCGCCGCCGAACTGCATCACCGCGTCGTCGCCGAAGATCGACACGAGCGCAGGGACATGCCACACGTGAATGCCACCGGAGGCGACCGGAAACATCGCCGGCATGTGGCCGAAGTCCTGGTCGAAGAAGATGCCGCGGCTGCGGTCTTCCGGCACGAACCGTTCGCGCATCAGGTCGATCCAGCCGAGCGTGGCTTGGCGATCGCCTTCCAGCTTGCCGACAACCGTGCCCGAGTGCAGGTGGTCGCCACCGGACAGGCGGAGACACTTGGTGAGCACGCGGAAGTGAATGCCGTGATGTGGATTGCGGTCGATCACTGCGTGCATCGCCCGGTGGATGTGCAACAGCATCCCGTTGCGTCGGCACCAGTTGGCCAGCGACGTGTTCGCACTGAATCCGGCGGTGAGGTAGTCGTGCATGATGATCGGCATGTCGAGCGACTTGGCGAACTCGGCGCGTTCGTACATGTCTTCAACGGTCGGTGCGGTCACGTTGAGGTAGTGGCCCTTGCGTTCTCCGGTCTCGGCCTCGGCCTGCTTCACCGCTGCAGCGACGAACTCGAACCGGTCGCGCCAACGCATGAACGGCTGGCTGTTGACGTTCTCGTCGTCCTTGGTGAAGTCGAGGCCACCGCGTAGGCACTCGTACACCGCACGGCCGTAGTTCTTCGCCGACAGTCCGAGCTTGGGTTTGATCGTGCACCCGAGCAGCGGACGTCCGTACTTGTCGAGCTTGTCGCGTTCGACGCGGATGCCGTTGGGCGGTCCGCCACACGTCATCACGTAGTGCAGCGGGAAACGGATGTCTTCCAGCCGCAGCGCACGAATCGCCTTGAAGCCGAACACGTTGCCGACCAGCGACGTCAACACGTTGACGATCGACCCCTCTTCGAACAGGTCGATCGGGTAGGCGACGAAGGCGTAGAACCGTTCGTCGTCGCCCGGCACGTCCTCGATGCGGTACGCCCGACCCTTGTAGTAGTCGAGGTCGGTGAGCAGGTCGGTCCACACGGTGGTCCACGTGCCGGTGGAGCTCTCGGCGGCCACCGCGGCGGCGGCCTCCTCGCGGTCGACGCCGGCTTGCGGCGTGATCTTGAAGAAGGCGAGCAGGTCGGTGTCGCGTGGTTCGTAGTCGGGGTCCCAGTACGTCTGGCGGTACTCCTTGACCCCGGCGTCGTAACTCATCGGTTCGGTCCTTTCTGATCTGGTCGGTCTGGATTCGGTTGAGTGAAGGCGTTCAGCGGCGTGTGCCGGTAAGTGGTGTGGCGAAGACGTCTCAGGCGGCGCGGCGGCGTCGTTCGATCAGGCGGTCGATCATCGGCGTGAGGATCAGCTGCATCGCCAGGTCGAGCTTTCCGCCCGGGATGACGATCGAGTTGGCCCGCGACATGAAGCTGTCGTGGAGCATCGTCAAGAGGTACGAGAAGTCGATGCCCACGGCGTCGCGAAAGCGGATCACCACGAGCGACTCGTCGGCGGTGGGGATGTAGCGCGAGATGAACGGGTTCGAGGTGTCGACCACCGGCACTCGCTGGAAGTTGATGTCGGTGCGGGTGAACTGCGGGCAGATGTGGTTCACGTAGTCGGGCATCCGTCGCAGGATCGTGTCGGTGACCGCCTCGGCTGAGTAGCCGCGCGTGGCCGAGTCGCGATGGATCTTCTGGATCCACTCGAGGTTGACCACCGGCACCACGCCGATCTTCAGGTCGACGTGACCGGCGATGTCGGCGCTTGGCGTCACCGCCGCCCCGTGCAGCCCTTCGTAGAACAGCACGTCGGTGTTCGGTGGCAGCGGCTCCCACTCGGTGAACGTCCCGGGTGGGCATCCGTATCGTTCGGCCTCGGCCTCGTCGTGCACGTAGTGGCGGGTTCGTCCGCCGCCGTCGCGGCCGTAGTCGGCAACGGTGTGTTCGAGCTCCTCGAGCAGATTCGCGTCAGGTCCGAAGTGGCTGAATCCGAGCTGGCCATTCGCTTCCCGTTCGGCGATCGCTGCGCGCATGCCGGCGCGGTCGTAGCGGTGGAAGGCGTCACCCTCGATCGCCGCGGCGCACACACCTTCCCGCCGGAAGATCTGGTCGAAGGTGTGTTTGACGGTGGTGGTCCCCGCGCCGGACGACCCGGTGACCGAGATGATCGGATGCGCGAGGGTCATGGCGCTGTCTCCGTGTGATCGGCGCGGAACAGGCCGCGCCCACCGAACAGCGGAGCGGTTTCGGCATTCCCGAACGAGTCGCCGGTGTACCGGCCGAAGCGTTCGACTTTGTCGGGCGAACCGAACACGAGTGGTGTGCGGGCATGCAGCGTGGTGGGCGCGCAGTCGAGGATCGGCTGGCGTCCATCGGTTGCCGTGCCGCCGGCTTGTTCGACGAGCATCGCCACGGGGTGCGCCTCGTAGACGAGTCGCAGGCTGCCCTGCCGATGGGTGGCGCGACGATCCGCCGGATACAGGTAGATGCCCCCTTGGCGGAGGATCCGGATCACCTCGCCAACCAGCGCACCGAGCCAGCGCGTGTTGAAGTTGCGCTCGCGCGGACCGTTGGCGCCGGCGACGAGGTCGTTCACGTACTGGCGCACCTCCGGCGTCCAGTGGCGTCGGTTCGATGCGTTGATCGCGTACTCGGTCGTGCCGTGGGGGATGGCGAGATACGTGTCGGCGGCCATGAATTGGCCGGTCGCCGGATCGAGGGCGAACAGATGAGTGCCCTCCCCGACGGTGAGCGCCATCACCGTCGCCGGCCCGTAGAGAACCAGACCGGCGGCGGTCTGCGTTGTTCCGTCGTGCATGAAGGCGGCCGCCGGGTCCTCGCCGCCGGGATGAGGGCGGATGGAGAAGATCATCCCCACGGCGGAGTTGGTGGTGACGTTCTTCGAGCCGTCGATCGGGTCGTAGGCCACGGCAATGCCGCCAGCGCGATTGAGGAATTCGGCGTCGCGACGTTCTTCTGAGGCGATGGCGGCCACGCCGGCCCGGTCGAGGTGGCGGGCCATCACGGCGTCGCCGACGATGTCGAGGAGCTGCTGACGATCGCCCGTGGCGTTGGTCCCCAGGCGAAGACCGTCGCGGTCGTCGGGATCGTGGTCGAAGGGATGCACGGCGCAGCGCTCGCCAATCTCGATCGCGGCGGTCGCACACGCCTGAATGGCCACTGCGGTCGGCGCGTCAATCGTGGTGACCAACTCGTCGAGCGAGTCGCCGCGGCGGATCCGTGTGGGGCACGTCGTGCTCATGGTCGGCCAGCGTGCGGATTCGAGGAGCGAAAGTCCAGTTGAAGTTTCTTTTACTCAACGATAGGAAACGTTTGTTTACGCTGTTGCCGTGGACGTCACGTTGAAACAGCTCCGCGCACTGGCGGCAACCGTGGAAGCGGGAACGATCGTTGGCGCCGCCGAACGTCTGCACGTGACGCCGCCCGCCGTGTCGCAGCAGCTGCGTCTTCTCGAACGGGCGAGCGGGCTCCCACTCATCGAGCGCACCGCCGATGGTGCCCGGGCGACCGATGCCGGTCGCGAGCTGATCGAGGCGAGTGCGCGTATCGACGCCGAGCTGTCTCGTTGCTCACGGGCGATCGACGCCATCCGCAGCGGCACGGGTGGGCGAGTGGTGTTCGCCGCGGTCAGCACGGCGAAGTACGTCGCCCCGATCATCCTTGCTGCCTTCTGGGCCGAACACCCCGACGTCGAAGTACAGCTGGCGATCGGTAATCGCACCGAGACGATCGAGCTCTTGCGCAGCGGCGATGTCGACCTGGCGATGATGGGACGTCCGCCGGCCGACCTCGATCTCGTGACCGAGCGCATCGCCGAGCACCCGCACGTGATCATCGCGGCACCCGATCATCCGCTGGTCGGTCGTCGCGACCTGGCGATCACCGAGCTGCTCGACGAGCGGTTCATGGTGCGCGAACCCGGATCTGGCACGCGCATGCTGCACGACGAGCTGTTTTGGCCGCACGACATCGAGCCGCCGGTGGGTCTGGAGATGTCGAGCAACGAAACGATCAAGCAGGCGGTGATCGCCGGACTCGGTATCGCCGTGATCTCCGCGCACACGATCGCCGCCGAGCTCGACGACCGGCGATTGGCCGTGCTCGACGTGAGCGGGCTACCGGCGATGCGTTCGTGGCAGCTGCTCCGGCGGAGCGATCACCAACCCCTGCCGACCGCCGACGCGATGTGGCGGTTCCTGGCTGACCGTGCGGCGGAGTTTCTTCCAGCGGCGCCGGTCAGCTCCCGGCCCAGGTGAACCGATCGTCGGCGGCGACCATGTCCGCGGCGAACGACGTGATCCGCGTGTCGTTCACATCGTCACGGCGAGTGATCAGATGCCACGGGCGATCGAGTGGTGTCATCGGTGTGGGCACGGTGATCAGGGCACGCGAGCGCAGCGCCTGCTCGACCGTGGAGTGCGGCAGCACGCCCACGCCGAGGCCGGCCTCGACCGAGCCGAGCAGTGCGTCGTCGGAGCCGATCTCGATACGCGCGGGCTCGATGCCCAGACTGGCGATGATCTCGTCGGCGACCGACCGCAACGCAGCGCCGTCCTCACGGACGAGCCACGTCACCTGCTCGAGCCGACCGGCGAACACGGATCCGGGGCGGCTGACGACCACGAACGCGTTGGGCATCGTGGCCAGTGTCTCGAAGTCCTGATTGGTCGGCGGTTTGGTGGTCAACGCCAGGTCGGTCTCTCGCCCAGCGAGCATCCGCCACACCGCGTTGCGGTTGCCGACCGCCAGCGAGAACGGGAGGTCGCCGCCCTCGCCCGCTCGGCGTTCGCGCATCGTGCCGAGTATCGGTGCGACGACACTCGACACCAATGAGCTCGATGTGGCGATGCGTACCGGGCGCTCTTCGTCGGTGGTCGCACTGCGCACCTCCTCGACCGCCTCGTCGAGCAGGCCCAGCACCGTTTTGGCGTACTTGAACATCGTGCGGCCGGCGTCGGTGAGGGCGATGCCGCGACCGTCGCGGGCCACCAGATCGACGCCGATCTCCTTGCGCAGTGCCGCGAGCGTCGCCGACACGGCCGGTTGGCTCACGCACAGCCGGTCGGCGGCGCGACTTACCGACGTTTCGTCGGCGACGACGGCGAACACCTGGAGTTGGTGCAAAGTGATCATGGACGCATCCCCCATGATGCGCGTCGGACGCTGTAGGTGCCCGACGCTGGTCATATTAGTTCGACCTGATGAATGGTGACGAAGGACTCATTTGACCCCTTCGTCGACCTCTCGGATACTCGGTCGACAGCGCATCTCATCGGTGCGCACGGGGTGAGTGTCAGACAGATCTGGCACAAAACGAGTCCGGAGAGGGGACCACATCGATGTCGGTCGACGCCGAACCGATCGAAGCACTGAATGGCTTCGACAGTCACGCCCGCCCCGAAGCGGAGCGTCTCCTCGATCGCCTCGAGGATCCACGCACCGCAGCTGCCCTGAACTCGCTGCTCGACAACGTGGAGTTGCTCGCCGTGCTGATCGGCGGGCTCGACGGCCTCGCGCGCAAGGGAGAAGTGATCGGCGACACTCTCGCCGAGGTATACACAGAGGCCAAGGCGGCTGTCGACGCATCGGGACTCGACCCGGCCCAGACGACGCAACAGTTGTCGATGCTCATTCCGACGTTGGCCGACGCCTCACCGGCGATCAACCGCATCCTCGATTCCCCCATCGTCGAGCCCGAGCCGATCGACGTGCTCAGCGAGACCGCCGTGGCCCTCGTACGCGGGCTCAAGGCGGCTCAGGCCAATGACACGCGCGTCGGCTTGACCGGCGCGTTGCGCTCGACGCGCGATCCCGACGTACAGCGCGGTCTCGGCTTCATCGTCGAGGTCGCCCGGGAGTTCGGCCGAGTCCTCGCCGACGACGAACCCGCAACCAACTTCAACCCGTCCACTCCCTCGCCGGCCGACGGCTGACACCGCACTTCCACCGAAAGGACCACGCATGGCAACGATGCTCTGGCTGCAAGCAGGTGCCTGCAGCGGCAACACGATCTCGCTCTTGCAGGCCGAGGAGCCGACCGTCGTCGACCTGCTCACCGACTTCGGTGTCGAGCTGTTGTGGCACCCCTCGCTGGGCGCCGAACTCGGTGAAGCGGTACAGGAGCTGCTGAACGAACTGGTGAGCGGCAAGCGTGAACTCGACATCTTCGTCGTCGAGGGCACCGTGATTCAGGGGCCGAACGGCAGCGGCCGGATGGACATGTTCGCCAACCGCCCGATGACGGAGTGGATCACGGAGCTGTCGGCAGTCGCGTCGATCGTGGTGGGTGTGGGAGATTGCGCCACCTTCGGCGGGCTGCCGACCGTTCCACCCAACCCGTCCGACTCAACGGGCCTGCAGTTCCACCGCAAGGAGAAGGGTGGGTACCTCGGCGCCGACTGGGTGTCGAAAGCCGGTCTGCCGGTGATCAACATCCCGGGTTGCCCGTCGCACCCCGACTGGATCAGCCAGGTCGTGATGGCCGTTGCCACCGGCCGCGCGGGTGATCTGGCGCTCGACGAGTACAACCGCCCCGCCACCCTGTTCTCGACGTTCACCCACAACGGGTGCACGCGTAACGGCTTCTTCGAGTACAAGCAGTCGTCGCCCGAGTTCGGTCAGGGCACGCGCACCGGTTGCTTGTTCTACGAGCTCGGCTGTCGTGGGCCGATGACCCGCAGCTCGTGTAACCGCATCTTGTGGAACCGGCAGTCGTCGAAGACCCGTGCCGGTCACCCCTGCCTCGGCTGTACCGAACCCGACTTCCCGATCGACGACCTCATGCCCGGCACCGTGTTCAAGACCGTGAAGGTGTCCGGCGTGATCCCCCGCGACCTGCCGACCGACGCCGATCACCTGACCTACCTGGCCGCCGCTGCGGCCTCCCGCATCAGTGCCCCCGAGTGGGCCAAAGAGGACATGTTCGTCGTCTGAGCGACGCGCACGATTGCCACTAGAGGAGCACGACAGAGATGACCGCCATCGACCTGGAAGTCAGCCCACTCGGACGAGTGGAGGGCGACCTCGACCTGCACTGCACCATCGAAGACGGTGTGGTCACCCAGGCCTACACCGAAGCGCTGATGTTCCGCGGCTTCGAAATGATCCTGCGCGGTAAGGACCCGCAGGCTGGCCTGATCATGACCCCGCGCATCTGCGGCATCTGCGGTGGGAGCCATCTGACCAAGGCCTGCTACGCCATCGACACCGCATGGAAGACGGTGTTGCCACCGAATGCGGTGTTGCTGCGCAACATCGGTCAGGGCTGCGAAACGCTGCAGTCGATCCCTCGCTGGTTCTACGCCATCTTCGCCATCGACCTGGTCAACAAGAAGTACGCCAAGACCCCGAGCTACGGCGAGGCGATGCGTCGCTTTGCTCCGTTCGTCGGCGAGAGCTACGAGCCGGGCGTGGTGCTCGGCGCCAAGCCCGTCGAGGTGTACGCCATCTTCGGCGGCCAGTGGCCGCACAGCTCGTTCATGATCCCCGGTGGTGTGATGGGCGCGCCCACGCTCACCGACATCACCCGATCGATCGCCATCCTCGACTACTTCCGCCAGGAGTTCCTCGAGAACCAGCTCTACGGCTGCTCGCTCGAGCGCTACGCCGAGATCGAGACGTGGGAGCAGCTCCAGGAGTGGATGGACGAGAACGAGTCGCAGCACAACAGCGACCTGGCCTTCTTCATGCGCTACTGCAAGGAGATCGGGCTCGACAGCTACGGCGGTGGCTACGGCAACTACCTGTCGATGGGCACCTTCTTCGAGCCGAGCCAGTACGCAACACCCACCATCGAGGGACGCAACAAGGCGCTGATCACCCGCTCCGGGATCTACTCCGGCGGTGAGTTCAGC
>JBCBSO010000163.1:0-8117 GCA_039819205.1 Actinomycetota bacterium | reverse complement strand
GGCCATCAGCTTGAGCACCGAGTTCTTGGCGCCCGGCACCTCGACCACGCCCGAGAGCGGCGCCCCGCCGCTGACGACGATCGTCTCGTCGGCGCCGTCGTGGCTGCCCGGTGGGTTCGACATCACCCCAGTATGCTCCCGCCGTGGAGCGAGCTGGGCGCATGCTCACCAAGCGCTGGCCCGCTGATCCGGCGCTCCTTGAACCGCGCTCGGGAATTCTCCAGGAGACGCACGTCACGACGTCGCCACCCGAGTCGTCCGAGCCCGTCGACGACGAGGTCACCGGCGAGACCACCGACGACGCTGAGGTCGTCGCCAGCGCCAGCTTCGAGCAGGCCGACGGCCCATTCGTCCACTACTCACGCACCGTCACCGTCACCCGCCACAGCGACGGCGACGAGTACGTGGAACGCACCCGCTATCGCCTCGACGTGCCCTGGTTCGGGTGGCTATTTGGGCCAGCCGTGCGCGCGGTGTTGGCCCGCCGCATCTCCCCAACCGGCTGGTGGACACCACCCGATCGGCTGGACCCACAACAGGTGCTGGTGCTCGGGCTGCTCGCCGCCGCGTCGATGAGCGCCGCGTTCGTCAACACGTTGTTCACCCAAACGGTCGCCTTTGCCGCCGACGAGTTCGACGTGAGCGACACCGGTATCGGCATCGGCGGAGCCGTGGTGCGTGCCGGCATCCTCATCGCCCTGCCCGCTGCGGTGCTCGCAGATCGCATTGGGCGACGACGAGTGATCGTTGCCGTCGCGTGGCTCGGACCGGCACTGTCGCTGCTCGGCGCCATCGCCCCGTCGTACCCGCTGCTCGTCGCGACCCAGACCATCGCCCGCCCGATGGGTATCGCCCTGGCCTTTCTGATCGGCGTGGTCGCCGCCGAAGAGATGCCGCGCAGCAGCCGCGCCTACGCCGTGAGCATTCTGGCGATGGCGTCGGGACTCGGCGCCGGCATCGCGGTGCTGTCGCTACGGCTCGCCGACACCGGCGACGGTGGATGGCGGTTGGTGTACCTCCTCGCCGCGATCTGGCTGATCGTGGCGATCGATCTCACCCGTCGCCTGCCGGAGACTCGCCGCTTCCAAGCCGCCGACATCACGCCGACGTCACGCCCCCCGCGCCTCAATCGCGGCCGGCTGCTGCTGCTGGCGGCCGTGGCCTTCGCCGGCAACATCTTCATCGCCCCGGTGAGCTTCTTCCAGAACCGGTACCTCACCGATGTGCACGACTTCTCGGGCGGCATGATCGGCATCTTCTCGATCGCCGTTGGGACACCGGCGGGCATCGGCCTGATCATCGGCGGACGGCTCGCCGATACCGCAGGGCGGCGCATCCTGATCGCGATCACCCTGCCGCTCTCCACGATCGCCCTCGTCGGCGCCTACTCGGTGGGCGGACCGCCGCTGTGGTTGCTGTCACTCGTGGGCGGGATGTTGGCCTCCGCGGCGTACCCCGCGTTGGCCGTGTACCGCAACGAACTGTTCCCCACAGGCAACCGCGGACGCGCCAGCGGCTTGCTCACCGCGTCGGCCCTGGTCGGCGGCATCTTCGGCTTGATCGCCACCGGTCTCTTGCTCGACGAATCGTGGGGCTTCGGATCGGTCATGGCGGTCATGGGCATTGGCCAATTCGTGGTCACTGCGCTCGTGCTACTCGCCTACCCCGAGACGGCACACACCGAGCTCGAGACGCTGAACCCTGAAGATCAGCCGGGGACTCCGACGGGGGAACAGACGGGCGATCAGCCTGGAGATCAGGACAACTCGGCGACGAAGCCCGCCACCTGATCGGCGATCAGATCGTCGGCGCCGCGCAGATCATGGCGGCCACCGTCGACCCACACGTGCTCGACCGGGGCGTTGATCGTCGGCGTCCACTGGGCGAACTCATCAGGCGTGCCGAACGGATCGCGCGTGCCGGAGATGAACAAGCACGGCACCTCGATAGCGCCAAAGTGCTCGACGCGCAGGTTCTCGGGTTTGCCCGGAGGATGCAACGGGTAGGCGATGAGCACCAGGCCGGCGAGCCTGGCGACGGGGCCATGTTCGTCGACGTCGGCGGCGACCATCGACGCCATGCGCCCGCCCATCGAACGGCCCCCGAGCACCACCGGTCCGCGACGCCGGGCAATCCCGGCGAGATCCTGACGAATCGAGTCCATCAGCTTCGGCGCACGATCGGGAGCTCGACGGCCCTGCTTCCTGTACGGGAAGTCATGCCGGTCGATATGAGCGCCCCGGCCGAGGCGAGCCTCGATCTCGAGCAGGCTGCTGTGCTCGCGATCAGACCCGGCGCCGGGGTAGAGCAGCAGGGAGGGAATCGCCATTACACGGTCAGCTCGTCGTTCAGCGCTTCGCAGTGAGCACCCGGCGCGCCTCGGCGAGATCGCTCATTGCCTTCGCCGCATCGAACTCGTCGCCGCCGTGATCTGGGTGCACGTCGCGCATCCGCTGACGGAATCGAGCGGTGACCTCCTTGCCGCTCGGCTCATCAGCTTGCACGTCGAAGCCGAGAATCTCTAGCGCCCACGCCCGCGGGTCGGCGAGGGCTTCGAGCGCCAGCGTGTTCGATCCAGCGAGGTGGGCGATCAGCCCGGGGCCGATCGGACCACGCCAACGCGCCGCTTTCTGCAGTACCGGGGCCAGCGCCCGCCGGTGTTCTGGCGCAAGCCGCTCAACGGCGTAGATCGCTCCGAGGACCTGCGCCAGATTGGTGCCAACGGCGTCGAAGTCGAACGAGATGTCGTCGCCGTCGCCAACCAGGCGGTGGCGGCTGACCGCAAGCCCGTGACGGTCGATCTGGAAACGGTGACGCAGCCGGGGTTGCACGATCCGCTCACCGCGCTCGACCTCGGTGATCAGGCGATGGATGTCGACGATCAGGTCGTCGTCGATGCCATCGAGGTGGGCGGCCACGACCGACCCGAGTAACAGCCCGCCGAAGCCGGGTGCGGGATCGACCGGCAACACGAGGTGACCGAGGGCGACGCGCCGCGTCGGCACCGCGGGCCGGGTGTGCCACACCTCGAGCTCAGCGAGCAGTTGTGGCTCGTCGGCCGGACGATCGTTCACACGTAGGGCCGCACGAGCGACCGCAGTTCCTGCGCCAGGCCAATCACATCGGATGCGCCGTCGACACCTGCGGCGCCCGTCCCGTCGTTGCGCACCACTTCGACGATCGAATCGACGCCGCGCACCGCCTGCGCCCACGGACGCTGCGCCAATCCGTACGGCGGCACTTTGGGGTCGAGCAAGGGCGATAGCTCCATGAGCGCCACGCGTGCGTCGGCATCGTTGGGGTTCTTGGCTAGCCGATCGGCTGCCAGAAAGATCGCCGACAACGCATCGTCGGGAGCTCGCGGGCCGTCCTCGTCGGCGGACACCAGCTCGCCCGCCTCGATCGCGTCGAGCAGATCGTCGACGGCGTCTTCGGCATCGCGGGCGACCAGCACGGTCGTGCCGTCCCAGCGGTGGGGTACCTCGGTTTCCACGAGCGCCTCGGTGAGTACTTCGCGGTCGGCATCGGTCCATTCGTCGAGGCCGAACTCGGTGACCTCGGCGTCGACCTCGAGGGGTACGGGAAACGGCCCGATTTCGGACTCGAGCCGCTCGAACAGCTGGTCGGCTGCCTCCTCGGCAGCCTCGGGAACCATCAGCTCCTCGCCGTCCCATGCGTGCGGGATCAGCTCCTCGGCGAGCGCCTCGGACAACTCGGCGCGCTGTTCCCACGTCCATGCGGCCAGGTCGTAGTGCACCTTGACCACCGTGGGGTCGTTCGGATCGAAGTCGATCTGGCCCGACTGCCCGGCTTGTTCCACCTGGGCGTCGGCGCCCTGTTTGTTGACGAACGCCACGCACCAAACGCTATCTGTGCGATGCGCTGGTCAGCGCGTGATCACGGCGTCGAGAAACGCCTGCATCCGTGCGTACTCGTCGGCGACGTTGTCGGGGTCGCGGAAGCCGTGCCCCTCGCCGTCGTACACGACATGCTCGACACGGGCCGCCTCCCCGGCGTGGTCGATGATGGTTGCGACGAGCTGCTCGGTCTGTTCGGCGGGCACCACCGGGTCGTCGCTTCCATGGAACACCAGTAGGGGCTTGGTGATCTGCCCGGCGCGGTGGATCACCGACAGCCGCGCGAACGCAGCCGCATCGTCGGGAGAACCGACCAACGTGTCGGTGTAGTGCGCTTCGAGACGATGGCTGCGCACCGCCAGGTCGGCAAGGTCGCTCACGGGATACGAGGCGATGCCCCCGGCGACGAGCTGCGGATGATCGGCGAGCACGCCGAGCACCGCTCCACCACCGGAGGAACCGCCGACGATCACGGTCGTCGCCGGATCGGTGAGATCGGCCATGTGCAGCTCGGCGAGCACCGCGGCGATGTCGTCGACGTCGGTCCGCCCCCAGCCGCCATGCAGTGCCTGCTGAAAGGCCCGCCCGTACCCGGTGGATCCGCGGTGATCGGGGATCACGACCTGGTAGCCGCGGCTGGTCCAATAGTCGAGCCGCGGCCGAAAGTCGTTGCGCCACTGGTCGGTCGGCCCACCGTGGATCCAACACAGCGTGGCGGGCCGCGACGCTCGCTCCATGCCACCAGCGACGACTCGACGCGCTGGGATGGTCGTGTCGAGGGTCTCGATACGCGGCCGCTCCACGGTGCGCCACGCCGCCACACCCGACCCCGCGATCACGCGGGCGGGGCGCGCTGCGGCGTGCCCGTGGGCACTTGGATCGATCACCACGATCTCACCGGGTCGGCCCGGCGCCGACCGCAGCGCGACGATGCGCTCGCCCACGATCGACACTTGTCCCCAGACGTAGCTGTCGTCCAGCACCACCGTGTCGCCGGCGGGCTGCACCACTACGAGCTGACCACCGCCGCGCACATTCCGGGTCACCACCGCACGGCCGTCGGCACCAACGTCGTACGACCGATGGCCCATTCCCCAGGTGGCGCCCGCCTGTTCGAGCGACTCCGGGAGGACCGGCCGTCCCCCGACGTACACGTTGCGCCAGCCGGAGCCGTCGTGGACGTGCGTCGGCATACCGTCGAGGGCGAACCGCGGCTCGGACACCGCGCCGTCATCGGGCTTCCACGTCGACACGACATCTTTCCGATCGAGGTTGCCATCGGGGTGGCGATCGACATTGCCATCGGCAGCAGCGCCGAACGCCACATCCACCCGCTCGGCGGCATCCCACGCCATCCATGGCGGCGACCAACCGACCCACGACGCCATCTGACCGTCGACGGACACGACCGGGTCGAAACAGAACTCGTGGCGGCCGTCGTCGATGCGGCGAACCGTGTCGTCATCGATGCCGACGAGCCACACCTCTGCCTCGTCGACCGCGACCACCACGACGAGTCGCCCGCCGACGACACCAACCGATAGGCCTCGGCAGGAGCGATCGAAGCGCGTCACAGGACGGCTCTCGGTACCACGGGTGAGCCACAGTTCGCCGTCGACGCCGACGAACACCACGCCGTCGCTCTCGGGGAGCCAGGCGAATCCACCGCCGCCCAGGCCCCGGCCCGGCGACGGTTCGGCACCGAAGGCCAACGGTGTCGCCGCTCCGCCACCGACCGGCACAACGAGCAGCTCGCCACGACTCCGCCAGCGCCGAATGAACCCAATCCATCGTCCGTCGGGTGACGGCCGCGGCTCGGTGATGTCGCGGCTCGACAACACGAGGTCGAGCGGGAGCGGCGTGGCCATCGCCGTCGACCCTACGACAGCTGCGGCGGCGAACGCAGGTGGCGTGGTGGCAGATGGCCCGGACAGACGGGATGGATGGGTCGGATGGGATGGGATGGATGGATGGATGGGATGGATGGATGGGATGGGCGGTGGGTAGACGGGTGATGCGTAGCAGCGCCTCACCAATTACGTAATGACTACGGATGCGACGGGAGCGGCGCTCGATCACCGTGGTGGCACGACACGACGGGTGGACGATCCGCCCAGAGGAACGACGCAGCCATGCATCAACACCCGAGCACACCAATTCCCGACGACATCTCACCCGGCGCGTCGACGGAACCAACGTCGGGGCCGACCGGGTCGTCCATCGAGTCGTCCACCAGCCAGGGCAGCGTGATCGAGGCGCGCCACATCACCGTCGCTAGCGACGACGGGAACCCACTGCTCGACAATGTGACGCTGACGCTGCGACCCGGCGAGTTGGCGGCAATCGTCGGCGCGTCAGGCGCCGGCAAGTCCACGCTGCTGCGCGCGTTGTGCGCCGACCGCGAGCTCGCCAGCGGCCGGCTGCTGGTGGACGGCGATGACGTCACCGCCGACCCCGTCGCAGCTCTGCGCATCGGTTTCGTGCCGCAGGCCGACCCGCTCCCGACCGACCTCCCGCTCGGTCGGATGATGCACTACGCCGCCCGTCTCCGGCTGCCGCGTCACACGAGCCGAGCAGACGTGCAGTCCGCGGTCGCGCGCGCCCTCGAAGCGGTCGACCTGCAGTCGTCGATCGACACTCAAGTGGGCCAGCTGAGTGGCGGCCAACAGCGCCGCGCCTCGATCGCCGTCGAGTTACTCGACGAGAACCGCACCGTGCTCCTCGACGAGCCGACCTCTGGTCTCGACCCGACGATGGCCGGCGTGGTCATCGACGAGCTCGGCGCCCTGGTGGCGCGCCAGGCCACCGTGGTGTTCTCCACCCATCGGGCCAGCGACCTCGCCGATTGCGACCGCATCATCGCTGTCGACCGCGGTGCAATCGCCTTCGACGGCTCGCTCGCCGAGCTCTACGCGGCCACGGGTAGTTGCGATCTTGAGCACGCCCATCGCGCACTGATCGCCGGCCGGCTCGATGATGCATGGCGGACGAACACGGCGACGGACACCAGCTCGAGCCTCACGAGTGTGCCGGAGGCGACACACCCAATCGCAACCAGCGGCCGCTGTGATGAGCGCTCCCGAGCCACAACTCGGCCCACACGACGACACCAGTGGTCCACGCTGACGGTGCGCACGCTCGACGCCATCGTCCACAACCGCCTCACGCTCGGCGTGATGATCGGTGCGCCAGCGATGGTGATCGCGATGTTCGCAGTGCTCTTTCGGCGCGGGGCATTCGACTCGGTCGAGCCAAGTCCCACCGCCGTGATCATGATCACCTTCTGGATCGCCTTCGGCAGCTTCTTCTTCGGGCTGACGTACGGTCTGCTACAGATCTGCACCGAGATCGCCAGCATGCGCAGAGAACGGCGGGTCGGCGTCGGTGCGTTCGTCCAGGTGACCGCCAAGTTCGCCGCCCTCGCGCCGGTGCTGATCGGAATCAACGTGGCGATGCTCGCCGTGCTCAGATGGCTCGACCGGCTCCCCGCCATCCCCGCTCATACCGCGGCAACGCTGACCGTCACACTCGGCCTCGGCGCATGTGCTGCGCTCGCCCTCGGCCTGGCCGCGTCGGCGCTGGTCGCCACGCCGGCCCAAGCGTCGCTGGCCCTCCCGATGCTGTGCTTCCCCGCCGTGCTGTTCTCTGGAGCGATTCTCCCCGTGCCGCAGATGGCGCCGGCGGGCCGGGCGATCAGCGCGGCGATGTCCGACCGTTGGGCATTCGAAGCTGTCGGCCGCGAGCTCGGCGTACCCGATGTGCTGTCACTGACCAACGCCGGCAACGCGTTGCGCGCCGAGTTCGGCGCCACCTGGTCGATCGCCAACGCAACGGCCTGGACGGTCATGACCGGCTTCGCGGTGTTGTTCACCGCGGTGGCGGTGGTGGCCGTGGACCGCCGCTGCCGACGATAGCGAAACCCAGTTGCATCGTCGGTTGCTCGACAGCAACACTGCACACGCTCCAGACACGACCACCGACCCGCAAAGGAGGAACCCGATGATGATCAATCGTCCAACAATCACGCGACGTTGTCAGATCGCCGGGCTCGTCAATGCGCCGGTGACGTCGTTGCCTGGCCTGCTGCCTGCGGCGCGCTGACGACAGACCGCGGCGAACCACGCCGCCGCCCGTCGCCTCGACGCCAGCACGGCCGACGCCACGCCCGCGTCGGCCCACGCTGAGGCCACCGCCGGTTTCCGCTACCGGAGGCCGCTCGTGCACGCCCGCGGACGTACCACCAGCGCAGTTCTTGCCATC
>JBCBSO010000162.1:0-8128 GCA_039819205.1 Actinomycetota bacterium | reverse complement strand
GATCTGCTGAGCCTCCCGCCCATCGTGTGACAGTTGGGCAGACCCCTCGTGTCACACGGCTGTGACACGAGGGGTCTGACCCCAACTGTCACACGGTCGGGGAGTTGCGCCAGGCGGCGCGCAGAGTCTCGCGGCGACGTTCGGTGTCGGCGAACTGGGCGACCATCCCCGACAGCGCGAGCGCGAGGTAGATCACATACCACCACCAGTCGTCGTCGAGCGCTTCCGTCGTGGCCGCGGTGTTCAAGTCGCCGGTGTCGATCACGTTGAACAGCAGCATCAGCCCGAGCACCACCGTGCTCGCCCCCGCCAGCCCGGTCAGTACGGTGAGCAGCACCATCGGGAGGTCGCCGACCACGCCGACCACCGCCAGCGCGATCGCGAGGATGACGCCAACCAGCGTGATCACCCACGACCACGTGACCCCGATGGCGACCATCAGGGACGTCCCCAGTACGAATCCGATCGCCATCATCCCGAGGATCACCGCTACCTCGTAGTACAGGTAGGCGATCAGCCCGAACAGCAGTGCCAGCCCGATGCCGACGATCCAGCTCAGCGCGTTGCCCAGGAAGCCGGCGTCGCCGCCGGCGAGACCGGCGCCGAGCGCAAACCCGGCAAACGCGCCCCAGATCGGGATCACGATGCGCATCGCGAGGTAGCCGCGGTAACAAAACACCAGGCCGGTCAACACGGCGAGGATGCCGGCAACGACGTCGTTCATGGGCGCCACTCTGGCACGTCGCCAGCCCCACGAGCAGTGTTCGTGCAAGCGGGTCCCCAGCTCCCTCCACGAGCTCTGGCACAATCCCGGCAATGGGGGTGAGTGCCGCAACCGGCGTGATCCGGACCCATTTGCCGCTGTCGACGGAGGGCCGGATTCGGCTCTTCGTCGACGCCCGCGACCAACCTCGATCGCGGCGCGCGACCGACGTGCTGCTCCTTGCGGCCACCGGTGTTGGGCTGGTGCTGTTGGCGTTCAGCGCCGAACCGCAGCCGGGGTTCGGCGAGGCGTTCACCGACTTTGTCGCCGACCTCCCCGGACTGTTGTCCGGTTTCTGGGAGGTACTGATCGAGCTGCCCGCGCTGTTGGCGATGGTGATCGTGGTCGCCACGCTCGCCGCTCGACGCTGGACGATCTTGCGCGACCTGCTCCTCGCGGTGGTCATCGGTGGACTGATCTGGCTCGTGTTGTGGCGGGTGACCAACGGCAGCTGGCCGGCGATCGGCGACGTCACCCGCAAGTCGTTGTCGGAGGGGGAGGTCTTCGCCGCCTTCCCCGCGTTCCGGCTGGCCGTCCCGGGAGCGGTGATCATCACCGTGTCGCCGCATGTGGTCAAGCCGATGCGGCGCCTCGGGCGATGGGTGCTCGGAGCGGCGGCGATCGGTGCGCTGCTGCTGATCAACACCACTGCGGTTGGCGCCCTCGGTGGCCTGCTGGTCGGCGCCGGCGCAGCGGCCATTGTGCACCTCATCGTCGGTTCGAGCGCCGGTCGGCCGAACCTCGGTGATGTCGCTGCGGCGATGGATGACCTCGGCGTCCCGGTGGTGGCGCTCGGTGCCGCGGCGCGGCAGCAGGCCGGCAACTTCGCCGTGTTCGCCGACAGCGCCGACGGCCGTCGATTGCTGATCAAGCTGTACGGCCGTGACGCCTACGACGCAGCGATCGTCGCCACGGTGTGGCGACGTGTGTGGTACCGCAACGCTGGTTCACCAGTCGGCTTCGCTCGCGGACGCCAGGTGGAACACGAGGCGCTGATCACGCTCCTCGCCGAGCGGGCCGGCATCGTCACCGATCACGTCGTCACCGCTGGTCCGACGCGCACCGACGACCGTGTGCTCGTTCTCGAACGAACGGCGGTCGAGCTCGACGAGGGGGGCGACGATCCGCCCGACGACCCGCTACGCGACCTCGACAGCGATCGAGCGGTCGACGTCCCGGGCGCCGACGACGACATCGCCGAGCCGTTGTGGTCGCTGCTCGCCGAGCTGCACGCCGAAGGCATCGCGCACGGCCAAGTCGACGATGAGCACCTGTTGAGTCGCAATGGGCAACTTGGCCTCGAGAACTTCCGCAGTGCAACGGTCAACTCGTCCGCCGATCGGCGAGCAACCGACGTTGCGCAGGCGCTGGTGACCATCGCGCTGCGAACGAGCAGCGAGCGGGCCGCCGAGTCGCTGGTGTTCGCCCGTCATCGCGATGCGGTCGTCGAGATGTTGCCGTACCTGCAGCCGTCGTCGCTGACTTCCGCCCAGCGCCGCCGGGTGCGCAGCGAGGGTCTCGACCTCGACGAGCTCCGCGCCGCCACCGCCGACGCGGTCGGCGAGGCGCCGCCCGAATTGGTGCCGATGCGGCGGTTCACCATCGGCTCGGTGGTGAGCATCTTGTTGCCGCTCATCGCGCTCGCCGCGCTGGTGAGCGCGGCGAGCGGAATCGACACTGAGGGGTTGAGCGACGAGTTCTCCACGGCGATGTGGTGGCTCGTCGCGACTGGTGCGGTGATCGCCCAGATCCCGAGGCTGTTCCAGGCGGTGGCCACGTTGGGCGCGTCGCCCGTGCCGCTGCCGCTCGGCCCCGTGTACGCACTGCAGTTGGCGGTGTCGTACATCAACCTGGCGATCCCCAGCTCGGCGGCACGTATCGCCGTGAACATCCGCTTCTTTCAGCGCCACGGTGTGCCCCCGGGGGGAGCGGTGGCGACTGGCGCCGTCGATGGTTTCGCCGGCTTCGTCGTGCAGGCAACGCTGCTCGTCTCGCTGCTCGTGCTCACGCCGGCCACGATCAATCTCGGCTCGTCGAGCGGCGACGACAGCGGCGGCGTCTCGCTCCTTGCCTTGTTCGTCGTTGCTGGGGTGATCGGGTTGATCGCTGTGTTCTCGATCCCGCGTACCCGTCGGCGCATCGTCGAGTGGGTCAAGCGCGCCGTGCGCGACGGTGCTGACGTACTGAAGGGTCTGCGCTCACCGCGCCGGCTGGCGATGATCTTCGGTGGGAACCTGATGGCCGAGCTCGTGTTCGCGCTGGCCCTGACGGCAATGGTGCGGGCGTTCAACGGCGACGTGTCGTACACCACCGTGTTGTTCACCAACATGACCGTGGCGCTGCTCGCTGGACTGCTGCCGATTCCCGGAGGGATCGGGGTGACCGAAGGGGGCCTGATTCTCGGCCTCACCTCAGCGGGAATGGACCAGGAGGCCGCCTTTGCTGCGGTGATCCTGTATCGCGTGGCGGTCTTCTACCTGCCGCCGGTGTGGGGGTTCTTCGCCTTCCGCTGGCTCGAACGGAACCGCCACCTCTAGCGGTACGGACTGTGACAGTTGGGGTCAGACCCCTCCTGTCACGATTCGCACGACGGGCTCGCCGTCAGGACGCCCGTGACAGGAGGGGTCTGACCCCAACTGTCATGACCCCAACTGTCACACTGCGCGCTACACGGCGCGTTGCATGCGGCGCAGGCCGTAGCGCCAGACGCCGATGGTGGCGAAGCCGATCGGCACGATCAGGATCCATGTCAGCAGGCGGAACAGCAAGATCCCTGCCGTGATCTCGTTGACGAACTGTGAACCGGCTGCCGCGGTGAGCAAACCGATGTAGGCCACCTCGGTGACCCCGGCGTCGCCCGCCGTGATCGGCACCACGGTGAGCCCCTGTACCAGAGCGAACGCCACAAACACCTGCGGCCAGGCGAGGTCGCTATCGGACAGCCCGGTGAACCGCAGGGCCATCAGCAACAATGCGAAGCGGGTCAACGAAGTGAGAAAGGTTGCCCACGTGGCGATCAGCCAGCGGTCGCGCAAGATCTCCAGTGCATTGGCCCGGGCGGCGACGAGCCGCTCGGCGAGGTCTGGTGGATCGGGACGCCGCAGCAATCGGAGCACGAACGCCCACACCGGCGACAGAACCGTGCCGGCCTTTGCGGTGAACGACTCACGGCTGAGCACCGCAGCCACGATGACCAAGCCGAGGCCGACCACCAGGGCGATCATCACGACCGTGCGCAACGTGCCGTCGATCGGCGCGCCGGACACCACCAGCCCGATTGCGGCCACGACGGGCAGTACGAGCTTGATGCCGATACTGAACACCCCGCCGGCGGCAACGGCCAGCGTCGCCTCGGTCGGCGTGCGTCCCCACGAGGTGAACATCTGATAGCGCACCGGCAGGTCGCTCGGGCCGGGGATGATCGAAGTCACGCCGGCAGGACCGAGGTACGCCACCACGCCGCGCCGCACCGGCAGCTTGGGGACGAGCGACGCAGTCAGCAAACCCTGCGCGCCGATCCACAACACCCACATGCTGATCAGCGCGAGGATCTCCGCATCTTGCAGCGAGCGCAGGGCGTCGACCACGCCGTTCCAGTCGAGATCGTCGAACACGAACGCCAGCAGGGCGAACGACGCGGCGAGCGTGAGCACCGTGAACAGCACGCGCAGCACGATCCGCCGTGTCTGGCGGGC
Source organism: Actinomycetota bacterium (assembly GCA_039819205.1). Classification (GTDB taxonomy): domain Bacteria; phylum Actinomycetota; class Acidimicrobiia; order Acidimicrobiales; family Ilumatobacteraceae; genus JABSQH01. Next base: position 3,670 of record JBCBSO010000162.1, on the reverse strand, counting down.
GCGTGACACCGGCTCGGTGACCATCTCGGCGAGTGCCTCGCTCGGTTCAGCAGGGAAGTCGGTGATCCCCTCAATCGCGTCGGCGGATGAGTCGGTGACGTCGGTGCCCGAGTCATCGGGTGCAGTCGTCCTGTCGGTCGTCTCGTCGTCGGACGATTGGCGATCGTCAGTCATCGCCGCTCGAGTCGATGACGACCAGTACGTCGTCGAGTGGCTTGCGTCGAAGGTCGGGCACGCGCACGCCCGGCAACGGATACCCGACCGGGAACATGGCAAACGCCCGCTCGTTGGCCGGACGGTCGAGCACCTGGGCGAGGAAGGCCATCGGCGACGGTGTGTGCGGCAGCGTTGCTAGGCCCATCGTGTGCAGCGCGGTGATGAACATCCCCGCGGCGATGCCGACGCTCTCTTTGACGTAGTAGTTCTTGCGCTGCGTGCCGTCGGGTCGCAACTCGTAACGCTGCTCGAACAGCACCACGATCCACGGCGCGATCTCCAAGAACTCCTTGTGGTGGTCGGTGCCGAGTGGAGCCAGCGCCTCCTGCCACTCGTCGTTCATTCGGTTGTCGAGGTAGTTAACCCGTTCCTCTTCCTCGGCCGCCTCGCGGATCGCGGCTTTCGTCGCGTGATGGGACACGGCGACGAATCGCCACGGCTGCTTGTGCGCCCCCGAGGGCGCGGTCGACGCGGCCGCGACGGCGAGTTCGATCAGCGCCCGAGGCACGGGCTGGTCGGAGAACATCCGCACGCTGCGGCGCCGGGCCATCAGCGTGCGGAACTCTTCGCCGCGCTGGCGCATCTGCTCGGGTTGGTAACGGGTCGGTTCGAGCGCGACAAAGGGATGGTCGGCCGCGAGCTCGGCCGACGGATACGGATGGCGGTAGCGCACCTGGGCCGACGTTGATTGCGCCGACGTTGATTGGGCGGACGTCGACTCGTCCGGAGATCGCATCGTCACGAGCGATTCAACCTAGGTGGTGGAGCCCGTGGTGTCTGCGACCGGCTCGGTGCTGAGCGCGGCGCGTACGGTCTCGATCACCTCGGCCCGTTCGGAGAACACCGCCGCCAGCGGACCTGCTCGATCGCGCGTGCGCAGCCACCCGACAAAGGTCAACGCGACCCGAATCAGGGGTGGCCAGATCACCAGTGCGACCACGCCGCCCACGCCGACAAACACTCCGGCCAACACGGCACCCCAGCCGTCGGCGAGCACCACGCCGGCGACAACGACCGTGGCAAGCCCGGTGACCAACCCGACAAGCAGGCGCACCGTGCCCTTGGTGGCGGTGGACTTCACGGTGCCGGTGATCACCACCGTCAGGGCGATCGCTGGCACGAACCACAGCGTGGCGAGGGCCAATACCGTTCCGCCGAAGAAGGCGCCGATCAGCGACAGCACGATGCGGGCCATCGATGGCCGGGTGCGGTGCACCTCGGCTTCACCGATGCCGATCAGCTGTAGACGGGTGGCGTAACGACGGTAGGCCTCGACGATCCGCGCCCGGACGGGCTCGGGGCGAGTCGCCAACTCACGGGCGAGTACCTCGACCTCGCCGAACTTCGGCCCCGATGGCCCGGCGACCTCGTCGAGCTCGACCGCCGCGGCGGCGCGCAGGATCTCCCGTTCCTCGACGGTGGCGAACGAGGGCGAGACCGCTTCGAGGGCGTCGGTGATGGTGGCGGTGAGCTGGTTCACCGCATCGCGGTCGGGTTCGACGACCTCGTCGGTTGGCGCACCCGGTTGCGCGGCGACCTCGATCGGATCGCCGAAGATCACCACCGCGCGACTGCGCGTCTCCACGCGGTTCTCGAACGCCAGCCCGATCGGCACGATGACCAGGTCGGGCGCGGTCGGGACGCCACCGAGGGCGATACGCGCGGCGCCGGACTTCACTCGGTCGAGGCCGGCGCGGTCGCCCGTGGTGCCCTCCGGGAAGATCGCCACGGTGGCGCCGACGTCGAACTCGCGGTGGCAGGCAGCGAACACCGAGCGGTTGTTGCTCGACCGATCCCCGTCAGACGACCGGTACACCGGAAGCACACCGGCCAGCGCGAGGAACGGGCGGGCGAATACCACCTTCCAGAGCGCGGCCTTGGCGATGAAGCGGGGGAGGCGCCCGAGCACGCTGGCCACCACGATCGGGTCGACGAACCCGTTGCCGTGATTGGCGACCACCAGCACGGGCCGGTCGCGCGGCATCCGTTCGCGCCATGCCACGTCGACCGAGCGGTGGAACGTGCGCACCAGCACGATCGTCAACAGGCCGAGCGTGCGGTCGGTGCCACGGCGGAACAACCGCGGCGCCGCAGCGGGATCGTCGGCGCCGTAGGCCGCGTCGACCCACACGAGGAGGAATACGGCGGTCAGCACATGCCATACGCCATGCCACTGCAGCCCCGAGTCGGGATCGCACAGCGGGCTCGATTCGTGACCGAGCCCCCAGGTGGCGAGGGCGACGACGCCGAACAGGAGCACGGGCCAGTGCCACACCGCGGGCAACTTCTGGCGCCACGCGACGAGCGACGCGCCGATCGTTACCACCGCCGCAACGGCGACGCCGGCGTTGATGCCGTCGGCCCAGAATGCCCACGCCACGACACCCCAGACGAGGCCGAGCGCCGCTCCGGTCAGCGCACCGCGTGCGGTCGAATCGAACAGCCGGCCGGCGTGCCATCCGGCGAGATACCCGACCATCGCCACCAACGGTCCGTCGTGCAGCAGCTGCGAGGCGTCGTTCGGCGCGCCGTGAAAGGCGATGCTCCCCGCACCCTCGGCGATCGCCAGGCCGGCGAGGGCGTACACGCTGCGCGGCAACCGACGCCGGGCGACCTCGATTGCCAGCACGACGCCGACCGCCACGTATCCCGCCGAGGTCCACGCGTTGACGTCTTGTTCGAGCCAGCCGCCGTCGCGCCGTTCGCAGTCCGGGTCAGCCACGGCCCGTCAACCTAGATGCTGCAGCCCGCCAGACCGCTGAAGGCCCGCCCGCACCCCGAAATCCCGGGGATTTCCGGCGCGCGGCGCCGGATTTCGCGACAATTTCGGCATGACGACCGTGTTGTTCTGCACCGATGGGTCGGCGCTGGCGCGTGAGGCGATCGATCGAGCGCGTTCGCTGCTCGTGCCGGCCGAGCGGGTGGTGCTGGTGACCGTGATCCCCGGAGTCGATCCGTCGTTGGTCACGGGGACCGGGATGGCTGCCGGGGTGATGTCGCTCGATGAGCGGCAGAACCTGATCGACGTCCAGAAACAGGACGCCACGACCATGCTCGAAGCGCTGGTTGCCGACCTCGAACTCCAGGGCTCGCTGGAAACCGACGGCGACGGGAAGATCGAGACCGAGGTGCGCGTGGGCGATGCTGGCCACGAAATCGTCGACCTGGCGACGTTCTTGCCCGCCGACGTGATCGTGCTGGGAACGAGCGGCCACGGCGGGTTCCGTCGCGCCGTGCTCGGCTCGGTGTCCGATCACGTGGTGCGCAACTCGCCGTGCCCCGTGTTGGTTTCCAGTCACGCCGAATAGATCGCACGGCTCGTCCGGCCGGGGTGAGTCGCAGATACCGGCTGGTCGAAAATGCGATCGGCCGGTGCCGCGCGGTGCAGCACCGGCCGATCGGAAATCGATGATCGGTGATTGACGATCAGGCGTTGATGATCTTCGCCTTCGCG
>JBCBSO010000161.1:0-8131 GCA_039819205.1 Actinomycetota bacterium | reverse complement strand
GCGGATCTGCACCGATCCGGGTCCCTGCCACTCCTCGGCGACGATGCACTCGTTCGGACCGATCACCGATGCCGCAATGGCGCCGGCGCCGAGGAGTGGCAGGGACCCGGATCGGTGCAGATCCGCGCCGATATCGGCCATCGCACACCGGACTGTCCATGTTGCGCCATGCGGCTCGACGTGATCGACGGCCTGCTGCGCACCGTGCGTTGCGCGCGTCGACCGGCACGCGTGTTGCTGGTCGCCGGCGCCGACCACGATCTGGCAACGATCGTGTACACGATCCTCTCCGATGCCGACCTCGCGCGCCACGTTCGCCTCGACGGCGTGGTCGTCGCCGTCGATGCGGTGGCCACGGCGACCCGCCGTGCCGCCGACGTGCCGCTCGGCTCGCGGGTCGAGCTCGATGCGCTGGCGATCGCCGATGCACTCGTGGTCACGCGCACCACCGAAGTAACCAGCGAGGGTTTGGCCAACGTCCGCACGGCGTTGGACGAGGTCAATGCCGTCGGTGTCCAGCTGACGCTTCCCGCCGACCAGCCGACCACGCCTGTTGCGGTGGAGCGGCTGCGCGCATCCACCCTCGGGCTCGACGCGTGGCATGGCGCGCCGGTCGTCGACGCGCATCTCACAGCGCTCAGTCATCCACCCGGTGGGGCCCCCGACACCGTCGTGTTGCGCCAGGCGGCGCCGTTGGATCCAGCCGCCGTCGACGAGTGGCTCGATCGGCTGATCGAGACGCACGCCCAGCGGCTCGTCCGGATGCAGGGTGCGTTGGCCATCGAGTCGTCGCCAGTGCGCGTCTGTTGCCACGGCGTGCGTTCCTTCGCCATGAGCCACTCCGAGGCCGACGACCCCGTCGCGTCGCAACGCACTGAGAGCTTGCTTGTGGTGGTTGGCTACGACCTCGACGTCGACGCGCTGACCGCAGAGTTCGCAGCCACGCGTTTGCGATGAGCGATCAAGACGATCAGCTGCTCACGACGGTCGACGAGCGCTGGCGCACTCAGTTCGGTGAGGGCTGCCGAGCCATCGCATGGTCGCCCCGCGGTCGGTTGTTCGTGATCGGAGCTGACGGACGGTCGCTCGTCGATCTACCTGGGCAGGTGACGGCCCCGATGGCCCCCGACCCCGTTGCCGCAGCCTGGCTCGGTGAACGGCGGGTCGCAGTGGTCGACACGGTCGCTGGCGCGGTGTTCAGCGGTGCCGGAAACGTCGATTCGCGCTTCGTCCCCGGTGCTCGGTGCGTCGGCTCATCGGGAGGTCGCACCGTGGTTGCTGGTGCCGATGCCGTTGCCGTGTTTGCCCAACCCGACGCCGTGGCCCCACCGGAGATGGTGCCGACCAGCATCGGCCAGAGCTACGCACTCGCCCACACCGTCGGGGCGCAGTGGGTGGTCGGTGGCACGAACGGGCTTGCACTCATCGATGCGACGCTCGGATGTGTCGACATGAGCATCGAACTCGACGGCGTGCGGGCGGTGGCGTATGCCGCGGGCGCCGAGCAGCTCGTCGCCGCCGACCTGGCGGGTTCGTTGCATGTGATCAACGTCGGAACGCCCGAGGAGGGCGTCGAGCTCGACGGGTATCCCGATCCGGTGCGGCACATGGCCGTCACTGTCGCCGGCGACCTCATCGTCGCTGCAGCCGACGACGAACTCACATGGTGGCGACTCGACGAATACGGCCACCCGGGCGAAGTACCCGAGCGTGCCCTCGGTCACGACGCTCCGATCACCGCCGTGGCGATGAGCGTCGACAATCTCGTAGTCAGTGGTGATGCCGACGGAGCGGTGCGGTTCTGGTCGGCGCGGATGCCCGACTACCCGGTCGCCTCGCTGTCGTTCGGCGCCGAGATCGTCCACGCGCAATGGGCTCCCGACGGGCGCCAGATCGCCGTGGCGGCGATGGATGGTGAGGTCGGGGTGTTCGCGGTTACGCCGGGCGCGCTGGCGTGAGTATCCGTGTTCGGTGCGGCGGCACGAGTCGATCGAGGTCGTCGATCGTCCGGATCGTGACCGCTCGATCAACGCGTTGCGCGTAGTCGGCCATCTCCCCCCGTCCCAGTGACCACGCGCCGGGTGGTTCGGGCGACACCCAGGTGGTCGTTGCGCTGTTGCGGGTGATGCGGTCGATGATGCCGAAGGCCGGATCGTGTCCGTTACAGCGCCCGTCGCTGAGCACCATCACATGTGTTGTCGGCGCAACCAGATGGTGCCAGCGCGTCCACCACTGGCGGAAGGCGCGGCCCGGGTCCGACGACGTGTCGATGTCGACCAATCCCAGCACGTGCTCGATGGCCGTCGTGGCGTCGGCGATGCGCAGCGCGCCGTCGAGGGGCATCGCAGTGTCGACGAAGCCGAATGCCCGCAGGGCGCCGACCTGGGAGCGCATGCGATGGACGAGATGAAGTACGAGACGTGCGGTACCGCGCACCGACATGCTGAGGTCGGCGAGCACCACGAGTCGCGCCGCGTTGGTTCGACGTCCCGTGAACTGCACGTCGACTGGGAGGCCGGCGGTGGTGACCGCGCGGCGCATGGTTCGGCGGAGATCGATCGCCCCGCGCTGGGCGCGCATTCGTTGCCACGACGGGGCGCCGTCGAGTCTGCGGTCGAGCTGCCGTACGAGACGGACGAGTTGCGCCCGCTCGTCGCCCGAGAGGGGTTGGGTCAATGCGTGAACTCGGCGCGGTGATGCGACAACGTCGACGCGTTGCCGTTGTGAGAGCGCGGCGGCGAGCGCCTCGCGCGCCATTTCGAGTTCGACCGCGAGGGGTTCATTCGGGAGTTCGACGACGCCGCGCCCGCTGTGCGCCTCGTTGTCGGCGACGTCGTCGCGCGGTGGCACGAGGGCAAGCTCTCCGGTTGCTGCGATCGGTGTGCCGTCGTCGGTGGTTGGAGTGGACGGGGCAGGGGTGCGGTCGGTTGACCGATGCGAACCCGTCGCGGCCGGCTCGTCGTCGCCGCGGCGATCGTCTTGCACCTCGATGGCGGTCGACTCGTCGGTGTGAATTCGTGCGGCGTCGATCGCGTCGGCGTCGAGTGCCACCGATGGTTCCTCGCTCGTCTCGACGTCGAGGATGTCGGACACATCGAGATCGCGACCCGAAAACCATTCGTCAAAGAGCTGGTCGAACAGCTGCGGGTGCACGGTCGACCAGGTGAACGTGATGCGCAAGGCCCGGTGGACGGCGCGCCGGTCGGCCAGATCGCTGATGGTGAGCGCTCGCGCTCCGTCGATCAACTCGGCCGAGCCGACATCACCGCCGTGCTGCCGAATCAGATCGGCAAATCCGCAGAGTCCGCCGATCACGAACGAGCGGCGACCAGCTCGGTGCGTGCCACCTCGACATCGCGGGTGCGCTTGACGATCGTGAGCAAGGTGCGATCGATGGTGTCCGTATCGAGCTGATCGGCGGACAGCAGCAACAACGCCTGTGCCCAGTCGAGTCCCTCGGACACCCCCGGCGGTTGTTCGAGCTCGAGTGTGCGCAGACGGTTCAAGGCGTCGACCACGTCGGCTTGCAATGTGTCGGTGATGCCGGGCACCGCCGACTCGATGATCTGTGCTTCGCGCTCGGGCGTGGGATAGGTCAACCCGATGCGCAGGCAGCGGCGTCGCACGGCGTCGGCGAGCTCACGCGTCTCGTTCGAGGTGATGAACACCCACGGGTCCGATGTGGCGACGACGGTGCCGAGCTCGGGGATAGTGACCTGCCGTTCGTCGAGCGTTTCGAGCAACAGCGCGTCGAGCGCGTCGTCGGCGCGGTCGAGCTCGTCGACGAGCAGCACCACCGGTTGCGCGGACCGCAGCGCCGTGAGCAGTGGCCGTTCGAGCAAGAACTCCTCGGTGAACAGCGCGGTGGTGACCGTGTCGTCTGGCGTCGCCGTGTCGGTGGGCTGCGCGGCGTTGGGGTCGCGTGCGGCGAGCATCTGTGTGGCCAGCAGCTGTCGGCCGTAGTCCCACTCGTACAGCGCCTGTTGTGCGTCGAGGCCTTCGTGGCACTGCAGGCGGACCAGCCGCCGGCCGCTGGCGGCGGCGACAGCCCGCGCAAGTGACGTTTTGCCAACGCCGGGCGGGCCCTCGAGCAGCAACGGGCGCTGGAGGCCGATCGCCAGATGGACCGCCGCGGCGATCTGTTCGTCGGCGATGTAGCCGGCCGCTGCCAACCGTTCTGCGACAGCGTCGGGGCCGGCGCCGAGCGACGCGCGGTCGCTCGCCGGGTCGCTCACGAACGACTGCCGACCAGCGAGTCGGTGAGCAGTGCCCCCATCGCCTCGGGCGTCATGATCTTCGGATTGGTCTGGGTGCACACATCGGCCAGCGCGTGGGCCGTGAGGTGCTCCATGTTGGCGGTCTCTTGGGAGATCTCCGGGAAGCCGTTCATGCCGACGCGGCTCTTGGTGTAGTCCGGCAGTGTCGTGAAGCTCTGTGGGATGCCGAGATCGTCGGCGAGACGAGCGACCCCCTCGAGCGCCAGATCGGCTGCCGCCACGTCGGTGAGGCCGCGCGTGTCGTAGCCCATGGCTTGAGCCATCCGGGCGAACTTCGGATAGTTGGCCGACACGTTGAGCTCCCAGGCGCGGGTGATGGCGATGCCGTTGCCCATGCCGTGGTGCGTGTCGTACTGCGCCGACATGGCGTGCGACACCGAGTGGGTCACGTCGAGGCCGGCGGAGTTGAACGCCAGCCCGGCGATGTATTGGGCGTACATCATCTGTTCGCGAGCGACCGGGTCGTAGCCGTTGCCGACCGCGGTGGGCAACCAGCGGAAGGTGAGCTCGATCGCCTGGAGCGCCGGACCGAACGAGGGGACGTTCTCGAGGATCGACACGTAGGCGCCCGAGGCATGGGCGATCACGTCGAAGCCGCAGTACGCGGTGAGGTCGGAGGGCAGCGGCATGAACAGCACCGGGTCGTCGATGCACATCGTTGGGGCGATCGTGTCAGCAGCGCCGATGAACTTGTTGTTGTCGGGCCCGCTCGTGGTGTCGGTGACGACGAACGCAAAGCTGGTCTCCGACCCGGTGCCGGCGGTGGTCGAGACCGCAATGTGTGGCGGTAGCACGGGGTTCTCGAGTTCGAGCATCCCCTGGAAGTCGTTGATGGTGCGCCCGTCGTGCGCGGCGACCACACGGGTGGCTTTCGTGCAGTCGTGGCTCGACCCGCCTCCCAGTGAGATGAACCCGTCGCACTCGGCGTCGACGTAGGCCACGTGCGCGTCCATCACGTTGTGGTCCTTGGGGTTCGACTCCACCTTGTCGAACACCTCGACACTTACGCCAGCTGCCTCGACGATGCCCTTGACCTCGTCGACGATCCCCGTGCCGCGCAGGCCCGTGGTCATCAGCAACACCCGTTGCATGCCGAGCTGCGCCGCAGACACGCCGATCATTTCGTGGGCCCCCGGTCCGAGCAGCGCCGCAGGAGTCGGGTGGATGCTCTTGATGGGGAATAGGTTCAGCCGGCTGATGTCCATGTATGTCACGATAGGACAGTGAGGCCAAGCGTCGGAACCCGGCCGGAGAGCGCCGCGGCAGAGGCTCGCGAGCGGCTCGACACGGTGCTCGAACACGGGGATCCAACCGCGGGTCTCGTGGCGATGGTCGACGACGGATTCTTCGGCGAGTGGATTCCCGAGATCGTCGAGATGGAGATGGAGCAGGACCCGGTCCACCGTCACAAAGACGTGCTCGCGCACTCGATTGCGGTGACCGCATCGACCCCACCCGAACGGCGGCTGCGGTTCGCTGCGCTGTTGCACGACGTCGGCAAGCCGGCCACGCGGCGCTTCGGGCCACGCGGCGTCACCTTCTGGCATCACGAGGCGGTGGGCGCGCGTATCACGCGACGTCGGCTGACCGCGATGGGCTACGACGAATCGTTCGTTGCCGACGTCGCTCGGTTGGTTGAGCTGAGTGGCCGGTTCAAGGGGTTCAGCGACGGCTGGACCGACAGCGCGGTGCGGCGCTACGTGGTCGACGCCGGCGCGTTGCTCGGCGATCTCAACCTGTTGGTGCGCCACGACTGCACCACCCGCAATGCCAAGAAGGCAGCCCAACTGCAGGTGATGGTCGACGATCTCGAGGAGCGCATCCGCGCCCTCGCTGCGGCCGACGCCGAGGCACGTCGTCGCCCGCCGTTGAGTGGCGACGAGATCATGGCGTTGTTAGCGATCCCGCCGGGCCGCGCGGTTGGCGAAGCGATCACCATGCTGATGGCCCACGACCCACCGCTGGATGCGGATGATGCCGAGCGGGTGCTGCGGGAGTGGTGGGACGAGCGGTCGGCGACGTAACCATCGTCGTGACCATCGTGTCGTGACCATCGTGTCGTCGCCGGTCGACACCGAGCCGCCGGTGGGCGTGTCGCGGTTGGGCTCTACACTGCAGCCACAGTGAGAATGATTCCCAATTCGAGCACCGAGCGGGACGACGTGCGCCGCGTCGACGTGTGCATCGTCGGCGCCGGCCCACACGGCCTCGCCATGGCGGCGCACCTTTTGGCGGCCACCCCGTCGCTGCGCGACCGCATTGCGGTCGTCGATCCGAGTGGCCAATGGATGCACACCTGGCACGAGCAGTTTCGCCGTCTCGAGATCGACGTGCTGCGCTCCCCGAGCGTGCATCATCCTGGGGTTGACCCGGCGGCGCTCGCCCGCTTCGTCGACCTCGGGCACCTGGCCCGTTCGGGGTTGCCCTACGACCCGCCGTTCACCCGTGTGTTCGCCCAATACTGCACTGGCCTGATCGAGCTGCTCGAGCTTGGCGACATGGTCACTCCGGCCAGCGTGCTCCAGATCGATGCGGGCGACGTGATGACGGTCCACACCACTGCCGGATCGATCGAGGCGCGGCACGTGGTGTGGACCGCGAACACCGCCTCGCGCGTCGTACCGGACCGGTGCACCACTGTCGGCGACCCGTCGTTGTGTCATTCCGGCGATATCGATCTCGGCCGAATTGGGTCGCTCGATGGCGATCACGTGGTGGTCGTCGGCGGGGGGCTCACAGCGGGTCACCTGGTGATGGGGGCACTTGCCCGCGGCGCCGACGTCACACTTGTGACGCGCCGCCCGATCGTCGAACGCGACTTCGATGTCGAGCCCGGTTGGCTGGGCCCGCGTTATCTCGATGCGTTCGAACGCCTGCCGACGCCGGCTCAACGGCTGCAGTCGGCGCGCGCAGGCCGTGGCGGCGGGAGCATGCCCGAATGGATGTGTCGCCGCATCGAACACGAGATCGAGGCCGGACGCGTGGAGCACGTCATCTCGCCCATCAGCGGAGCAACGTTCGGCAACGCCGGCGGTGAGGTGCACGTCGATGGTCGAGAGATCGCCGCTGGTCGTTGCTGGCTGGCGACCGGGACCCGTCCCGACGTGCTGGCCGATCCAGCGCTTGCCGCGCATGTCGATCGGCACATCGACGGTGTGCCGGTCGTCGACGCCGATCTGCGTGTCGGCGCGGCACCGCTCCACGTCACCGGTCGCTTGGCAACGATCGAGGTCGGCCCGGCGGCAGGCAATCTGTGGGGTGCGCGCACGGCGGCGCGGCGGATCTCGCGGGCGTTGACGGGCATCGACCTCGACACCGACTCGGTGGTCACGATCGATCCGCCACGGCCGTTGACCAGTGTTGGAGATACGCGTGTTGGAGGCACACCATGAGTGACAAGTTCGGAATTCCGCTGGTGACCGAAGATCTCATCGACTGCAACGGTCACCCGACGCACCGTCTTGTGCTCGAGATCGATGGCACCGTGACCGTCACGTTCGCCTCGTCGGGCGTGAGTGCGCGCATCGATCCATCGACGCGTGCCGTGCTCACCCCGGGTATCCACGTCCCGCCGCAGATTCTCGATCACGCTGCCTCGATGCGTCTCGTGTAATTGCGCGCCGCCGTGCGGTGAGGCAATGCCCTCCCTGGGGGCCGTCTCGCTCACCGGTGATGGCGTCGACGACTACCGTTCGATCGGAACGGGGGATGTCGATGATCGAACTGAGCGACGACCGAGCCGCCAACCTGCAGCGTTGGAACATCGGTCTCACCGTGCTGCATGCCGCGCAAGCGGTGTTGATCTTCGTCCTGGCGAGCGACTTTGCGATTGCGATCACCACCGCACCGCCGGA
>JBCBSO010000160.1:0-8135 GCA_039819205.1 Actinomycetota bacterium | reverse complement strand
AGCAACCGGCTGGCGTTTGCCGGCGGTGTCGGCACTGGCTTCGACGGGACGGCGCTGCGCACGCTGCGCGACCGCTTCGACGAACTCATCGCCGACGACACGCCCTTCGATCCACCGCCACCAAGCGCCTACCGGCGCGGCGCAACCTGGATCCGACCCGAGTTGACGGCGCGCATCGAGATCGCCGAGTTCACCAACGAGGGCTTCGTTCGTCACGCCAGCTTCGTCGAGCTGGTGTGACGTTCGAACTGCCGCCGCATCATCGCCTCAAGCCCGAGCACATCGCGGCGCCATCAGGCATGCTGAGTTCATGAGTGTGGTCAAGATCAATGCCATCACCGTGCCGCCGGGGATGGGCGACAAGCTGGAAGAGCGCTTCGCCGGCCGAGCCAAGATGGTCGAGCAGTTCGATGGGTTCGAGGACTTTCAGCTGCTGCGCCCGACCGAAGGTGAGGAGCGCTACTTCGTATACACCCGGTGGGAGACTGAAGAGCACTTCCAGGGTTGGCTGAAGAGTCAGGACTTCGAGCGCGGCCACGCCTCCGGGCAGGCCGACGGCAACGCCCCCGCCGACGGCCCGCCACGCCAGCCCGTCGCCCAAGGCGCCGAGCTGATGAGCTTCGACGTCGTCCAACACGTCACCCGCTAGCCAAAAAACCGGGGATATCCGGCGCCTCGCGCCGGATTTGGCACACAGAACGGGCCAAAAATCGCGAACTGGTCAGCGATGGGTTCGATACCCTTCCTCACCCGTGGCGCTGCTCGTTCAGAAGTACGGCGGAACCTCCGTGGCCGACCCCGATCGGATCCACGCGGTCGCCGACAACATCGCCTTCACCAAGCGACGCGGCGATGATGTCATCGCCGTCGTGTCAGCGATGGGCAAGACCACCGACCGACTGATCGGGCTGGCCGACTCGGTGTCGCGCACCCAACCGGGCCGCGAGATGGACATGCTGCTCACCACCGGGGAACGCCAGACAGCGGCACTGATGACGATGGCGCTCGCCGACCGCGGCATCGACGCCATCAGCTTCACCGGCAGTCAGGTGGGCATCATCACCGACACCTCGCATCGCAAGGCGAAGATCCTCGAGGTGAAAGGTGACCGCGTGCGCAACGCGCTGGCCGACGGCAAGGTCACAGTGATCGCCGGCTTCCAGGGCGTCAGCACCGCCAAGGAGATCACCACGATGGGCCGCGGTGCCTCAGATCTCACCGCCTCGGCGATGGCCAAGGCGATGGAGGCAGATGCGTGCGAGATCTATACCGACGTCACCGGCGTGTTCAGCGCCGATCCACGCATCGTGCCGCGAGCGCGCAAGCTGCACCGCATCAACTTCGACGAGATGCTCGAGATGGCCGGCGCCGGCTCGAGGGTGTTGGCGCTGCGCTCGGTCGAGTTCGCCCGCAACCACGACGTTCCACTCCACGTCCGCTCCGCATTCACCTGGGAGCCCGGCACGTGGGTCAGCAACGAGGAGGCCTCGATGGAAGACCCGATCATCTCCGGTGTGGTCACCGACATGAGCGAGGCGAAGGTGACCGTGTTCGGCGTGCCCGACCGACCGGGCGTGTCAGCTGCGCTGTTCGAGCCCCTCGCCGACGCCAACGTGAACGTCGACATGATCGTGCAGAACACGTCCACGGAGGGCACCACCGACATCAGCTTCACGATGCCGATGGCCGACATGGCCGAGGCCGAAGCGATCGTCCGCCGCGTCGCCGACGAGATCGGCGCCACGGGGGTGACCCACGACAACGACATCGCCAAGGTGTCACTCGTCGGCGCTGGCATGAAGTCGTCTCCGGGCATTGCCGCCAAGATGTTTCGTGTGCTCGCCGACGAAGGCGTGAACATCGAAATGATCTCTACCTCCACCATCCGCGTCTCGGTGGTGACGTCGGCCGGCAACATGGAGCTCGCCGCCCGCTCGCTGCACTCGGCATTCGGACTCGACTCGGCCGACGATTACAGCGCACCGCTCCCCGAACGGACCTGAGCCGCAGCGACGGTGGTCAGCGAACGGTGGCGACGATCCAGTAGTGACGCGGGTTGATCCCGTCGAACAGCTTCGTCTCGGCGCCGTACGCAGTGACGTTGCTCTTGGGATTGCGCCACACCTGCAGATCGTCGAGCAGCGGCGACAACGGTCCGGTGACCTCATCGGGCGCGAGGCGATTGGCTTGCCAACCGAGGCGCGCCGCCCATCGCTGGCGGGCGAGCCAGGGGCCCACACTGGGAATCCGGAAGGCGCTACGCATGAGTGCGCCGAGTGGCAGCAGCACGACGTCGGACGCGCCACGCGATCGGTAGTTCAGCGCGATCTTGCCGCCAGGTCGCGTGACACGCACCGCCTCCGCTGTGAGGTCGAGGGCGTCATCGGGGTCGCAGTGCTGCAGCGTGATGTAGCTGAACGCGACATCGGCCGAGTTGGGGGCCAAATCGAGGGTGGCGCCATCGGCGACGCGACTCGTGCGCAGGCGGTCGACCTTGCCGAATCGGGCAACGGTCTCGTGGCATCGTTCGAGGAATCCGGCATCGAGATCACACGCCACGACCACGCCAAATTCACGGGTAAAGGCGCTCGTCATCCGGCCGATCCCGCACCCGATCTCCACCAGCGTCTGGTTCTCGGTGTCCGGGGTGCGTAGCCCGAACACCGTGAGGTATGCCGGCACTTCGGCATCGCCGGTCGCTACGAACTCCTCCAACGAACCGGCGTTGCCGGTCTCGTTGTTGAACACCCAACCGGTGGTGCGCACGACGTCGTCGCCGCTCGCCTGCTGTTCGCTGACGCGGCCCGCGGCCTTCCACGGGACGAGTTGCGGGCGCCGACGCACCGGGGAATCATGCCAGAGCCGATGCTGACCAACCCAGCGCGGCGCCGAAACCGTCGGCGGACACGGCGGCGCTCGCCGTTAGCGTTGGTGCCCGTGACGAACTCGGTAGGAGGAGTGCACCATGGTTGACGGACTGCGCGTCGGCGTCGTCGGCGCGACCGGACAGGTCGGCGGGGTCATGCGCCGGCTGCTCGACGAACGCAACTTCCCGGTCAGCGAGATCCGCTACTTCGCGTCCGCCCGCTCCGCAGGCGGCACGCTCCCCTGGAAGGGCGACGACATCACGATCGAGAACGCCGAGACCGCCGACCCGTCGGGTCTCGATATCGCCTTGTTCTCCGCCGGCAAGACCAGCTCACGTGCCCAGGCCGAACGCTACGCAGCTGCCGGGGCCACCGTGATTGACAATTCGTCGGCCTGGCGGATGGACCCGGACGTCCCACTCGTGGTCAGCGAGGTCAACGGCCACCTGGCTGCCAACCCATCCAAGGGGATTATCGCCAACCCGAACTGCACGACGATGGCGGCGATGGCGCCGCTCAAGGCGCTGCACGACGAGGCGCAGATCGTGCGGTTGATCGCCTCCACCTATCAGGCGGTCTCTGGCGCCGGCTTGGCGGGGGTCGACGAACTCGACAAGCAGATGCGCGACACGGTCGACCGGGCCGCCGAACTGACCCACGACGGATCGGCCGTCTCCTTCCCGGCGCCCGACAAGTTCGCCCGGCCGATCGCCTACAACGTGTTGCCGTATGCGGGTGCACTCGTCGACGACGGTGCCCGCGAGACCGACGAAGAGCAGAAGCTGCGCAACGAGAGCCGCAAGATTCTCGATATCCCGGGCCTTCCGGTTTCGGTGTTGTGCGTGCGGGTGCCCGTGTACACGGGACACTCGCTGTCGCTCAACGTGGAATTCGCCGACCCGATCGATGTCGAGCGGGCCACCGAAGTGCTCGCCGCGGCACCCGGGGTCGTGCTGAGCGACATCCCCACGCCGCTGGAGGCCGCCGGGCAAGACCCGAGTTTCGTCGGCCGCATCCGCAGCGACGAAGGCGTCGCCGGCGGCCGCGGACTGGCGTTGTTCGTGAGCAACGACAACCTCCGCAAGGGCGCCGCTCTCAACGCGATCCAGATCGCGGAACTGGTCGCCGCGGACTGAGCACGCCCGGGCGGCCGTCGCTGGCGCCCTACCCGTCGACGTAGCGCGCCACTGCCTCGTTGAGATCGACACCCTGCTGGTTCGCCAAGGTGGCGACCCACGCAACGACATCGCCGAACTCGTGAACCTGCTGTTCGTAGGTGCCCTTGCGCACGGCCTGCGCGAGTTCGCCAACCTCCTCTGCGAGCCACGCGACCGTCGCTGGTACGCCACGCTCACGGTCACGCTCGCCGTAGGTCCGCTCGATCGCGGCTTGCAGGTCGGCAAGGTCCATCATCGGGACAGTAGCGGCGCCAAGACGCTGTGACGACTAACGTCACCCGCTTGGTCCGCCGCACGAGGATTGGGGTTGTGCAATGAGTACCGGTGACGTCATCGTCGTCATCACGCCGTTGATCATTCCGGTGATCATCGGCTACGTCATCGTCCAGCTGAAGATGGCCAAGCCGGGCGACGCCCATGTGCTCAGCACGTTGTTCTTCTACGTCGCTGCGCCCGCGATCATCATCGTCACCCTGGCCCAGGAAGACCTCGAAGATCTCTTCGAGTTCAAGCTGGTCGCCGGCATCGTGGTCACGTACTTCATCTCTCACGCCGGCACGTACCTCGTCTACCGCAGAGTGCTTGGTCGCGATCAAGCCGTTGCTGCATTCGCTGCGTTCGCGGCCGCCGGGTTCAATGCGCTGGCCATCGGTTTGCCAGTCATGATCGGACTGCTCGGCAGCCGGGCGGTGATCCCGGTAGTGATCGCAACCATCGTCATGCTCGGCGGGCAAGTCCCCGCCACGGTGATCCTCGTTGGCCTCGGCAAAGCCGACGACGATGCAGTCCTCACCGAGACGCTGAAGAAAGCGGCGATCTCCACCGCGACCAACCCGATCGTTATTGCCGCCGTCATCGGAATCATCATCGCCGCACTGGACGTGACGATGCCGGTGATCATCACCAGCTCGCTGAACACACTCGGCGGCGCCACCGTGCTGCTCGCACTTGTTGCACTGGGCATGACCCTCGAACTGAGCGATCTACGAACTGGTGGCCGCGAGATGCTTGCCTTGTCGGCGGTCAGGTCCTTTGTCGCCCCGGGCATTGCCCTGGTCCTCGCACTGATTTTCGCAACCTCGGACTTCTTCGCGGCGGCGATGGTCATCCTGTTCTGTCAGCCCACCGCGAAAACGGTGTTCGCGATGGCGGAACAGGAGAAGACCTTCGTCAAGCCGGTCGCGGGCGTCGTGGCGCTCACGACGATTGCGGCCATCATCGTTCTGCCGATCTGGGTCTCGATCGCCGACAACATCTGGCCCGACGCCTTCTCGATGTAGCGAACTCGGTGGAGCGAGCGCGCTTCTGTGCGCGGAATCCGGCGCGAGGCGCCGGAAATCCCCGGGATTTGTGTTAGGGGGCGATCTCGTCGCAGATGTCGCCTTGCGCGCTGTCGGCGCAGCGGTCGGAGATGAACGTCTGCGGGTCTTGACCGTCGAGCGCGTCGGGATACTTGTTCGACGCATCGACGAACGAGGCCACATCAGGACAGTTGGCGATCGCCGGATCGATGTCGGTGATCGCCTGCTCGTCGTTGCTCACCTCAGCGGCTTCCTGCATCGACGCTTCGCAGTCGTCCTGCGGCTCTGAGTCGCTGTCGCCGTTGTCGTCGGAGCAACCGGCGAGCAATGCCACAGCGACGAAGGGGGCGAGCAGAAGCGGGAGGCGGCGACCACGGGTCATGTCGACGAACCTAGTCGGCGTCGCCGTCTCCGCTCCGGTGAACGCCGATGTGATCGACGAGGCGATCGACGAACGCGACCTGTGCGGCGATCAGCCGTCGACGTGCGGCGTCGGGGGAACACCACTCGGCGCGGTCGACCTCGGGGAACGCCGCTCGCCGGCCGCTGCGTGGCGGCCACTCGACTTCGAAGGTGTTGCTGACGAACGCGGCGACGTCGACGTCGGCTTCGATGGCCCACGCCAACACCTCCTTGCCAGCCTTCTGGCGAACCGTGCCGAGCGCAATGTGCTCACCGTCGGGGGCGGGCAGGCCGAGCTCCTCGGCGAACTTGCGGTGCGCCGCAGCAAGTGCGTCCTCCGCCTCGTCGTACTCACCCTTGGGAATCGACCATGCGCCGGCGTCTTTGTTCGCCCAGAACGGTCCGCCGGGATGCACGATGAGCACCTCGAGGACAGCGCTGTCCCAGCGGTACAGCAGCAGACCGGCGCTGCGGCTGGGCATTCGCCGTGACCGACGTCAGCTCGGAATTTCGCCGCACGCGGCGCCGCTGATCCCCGCGGCACATCGTTCGGCAACCACCGTGGCCAGGTCTTGCCCGCCGAGGGCGTTGGGGAACTTCTCGGTCGCCGCGGCCAGCGCGTCGTAACTCGAACACACCTCGATGCCCGCATCGAGATTGGTGTTCTCGTCGACGAGTGCATCGGCATTGCCGCCTTCGTCGACTGCGGTTTCGCAGGCATCGACCGGTGTGGCGTCGTCGCCATCATCGTCGTCAGAGCAGCCGACGGCGATCATGGCGACCGCGGAGAGGGCAGCGAGCATCTTCTTCAAGGGCGCCGACCGTACCACGCGATGCGCGAGCGGCGATCTGACCACGGACCGCGCACTACGAGCGGGGGAGCTCACTCCAGGGCGTGGAGCGTCGCGCCGCTTCGTCGGGTTCGCGCGGCAGCCCGAGCACACGCTCGCCGATCGAGTTGCGCAGCACCTCGTCCGTACCGCCGGCGATCGACTGTGCCGGAGTGAACATGGCGTATCGATGCAAGGCGCCACCGTCGGGAACGTCGTCGCCCCACAACATGCCATCGGCGCCCAACGACTCGAGACCGAGATCGCGGATCTCCCGGCCAATCTGCCCGCCGATCACCTTCAACGTCGCCACCTCAGGGCCCGGCGGCCGGCCCGCAGCGACCGATCCTGCGGCGCGCTGCGACGACAGGCCGGTCACCCGCCGCATGCTGTGCACCGCCGCGAGACGGTCGCGGGCGACCGGGCCGATGTCGTCACGGCGCATGCTCATGACGTGCTCGAAGACCTGCCCACCTTTGCCGCTCAACGCAATGGAGAACCCGTCGAACGCCTCGGCCTCCGCGGCCATGTGCCCCTCCACCGTGGCGCCGAGATCGGCCTGAAAGAACGCGGCGGTGTCGCCGAGCCCTGGGTTATCCGGATCGCGCTCGAACGACAGCGTGGCCATCGCCACCCGCCACCCGTCGCCTCGCTCGCCCACACGGTCGCGGTCGTCGACGACCGCGTCGGTGAGGAACACCTCGTTGAAGGCGGCATCGCCGGTCATCTCGCGCAGCGGTCGAACGTCGACGCCTGGCTGACGCATGTCGATCAGAAAGTACGTAACGCCACGGTGTTTGGGAAGCTCCGGGTCGCTGCGGGCGATGAGGATCCCGTAGTCGGCGTAGTGGGCACCCGAGTTCCACACCTTCTGTCCATCGATCCGCCACTGCTCGCCGTCGAGCACCGCTTTCGTGCCGAGCGACGCCATGTCGGACCCCGAACCGGGCTCGGAGAACAACTGACACCACGGGTTGGTGCCGTCGACGATGCCCGGCAGGTACCGACGCTGCTGCTCGTCGCTGCCCATCGCCAGCAGGGTCGGCGCGACGAGGAACGTGGCCACGCCATTCGGCGGCCCGTACGCGCCAACACGGCGCCGGGCCCGGGTGACGGCGCGGGACTCGCCAATCGACAATCCGCGGCCACCGAAGCCCTCGGGCCAGCTGGGAAACGCCCATCCGCTGGCGGCAAGGGCGGACCACCAGTCGCCCAACGTGCGGTCCGGATCCCATTCGGCGCGGAACCACCGCTCTGCGTCGTGTTCGATGTCGGTGCTGCTCATGTGCTCCTCCGGAACCCGCGGGCTCGCCGCGATTACGTCTTCGACTGCTCGGTCGTGTCGCCGAGCCCCACCAATACGCGCCGCAAGGAGCCCACCAGGGCCTGCTGCGCGCTGGGCGATAGCGAGCTCAGCACGTCTCGTTCGGTCGCCAGATGTGCAGGTGCGACCTCCTCGACCTTGGCGACGCCGGCCGCGGTGAGGCGTACGACGTTGCTTCGCCGATCGCCTGGTCGAGCTGGGTCTCGTCGATCGACGCCCGAGCGACACCGATC
>JBCBSO010000159.1:0-8157 GCA_039819205.1 Actinomycetota bacterium | reverse complement strand
GAGTTCGAGCTCCTCGAGGTTGCCGATCTCGACGGCGGCGTGTTGCCGGAACGGCGGATCGGCGCCCTCACGGTTGAGGTACACCGAGACCATGCCCGCCGCATTGGCGCCATGCACGTCGTCCCAGTCGTCGCCGACGTGCATCATGTGTGTCGCCTCGACGCCGAGCTGCGCGGCGATTGTTGCGAACGCGCGGGGGTCGGGTTTCGCGAACCCGTGACTCGGACCGAATACAACGGCGTCGAACACGCCGCCGAGACCGCACCGATCTGGGTACGAGTTGCCGTTCGACAACAGCCCGAGGCGGTGCTGCGCTCGGAGCCGGTCGAGACAACCGCGCACCTCCGGGTACAACTCGATCTCGCCGAATCGCACATCGAGAAACCCCGCAAGCAGCTCGTCAGCACGTGCGTCGACGTCCATGCAGCCCGCTCGCTCCAGCACGAGGGCAAACGAGGCGCGGCGCACCTCCTCCAGGTTGTGCGGCTGTGTCTGCACGTCGGCCACGATCTCGTCGCGTGCCGACTGCAACCTCGTGGCATCGACGCTGCCGGCCGGGACGAGTCCACGATCGATCATGGTGCGGGCGGTGGTATCGAGCGCTCGCTGCTGCACGCTGCGGAAGTCCCACAGGGTCTGATCGGCGTCGAAGCTGATGGCGCGCACGCCCACCCCGCAAGTATCGCCGGGGGCGCGCAGCCGGGTGGGGTTCAGCCCTGTTTACGGGTTCAGCCCTTCTTGGGGATGTGGCGTGGCTGGCCGGGCTCGACCATGACCCGGTCGTCGCCGTCGATGATCGGGACGCCCGCGCCCTCGACGACCTCCAAGGTGCACCCGTCACGGTCGAGATCGATACGCAACACCGAACCGTGACGATGGATCTTGAACGTGAGGCCATCCCACTTGGCCGGCAACCGCGGCGAGAACTCGAGGTAGTCGCCCCACTCGACCATGCCGGCGAATCCGTGGACCACCCCCGCCCAGACACCGCCGAGTGACGCAACGTGGACGCCGTCGGCGGTGTTGTGATGGGTATCGCACAGATCGAGGTACAGCGACTGTTCGAAGTACTCGAGGGCCAGGTCGTCGTAACCCACCTCGGCCGCAACGATTGCTTGCACGCAGGCCGACAGCGACGAGTCGCCGGTCGTGATCGGGTCGTAGTAGTCGAAGTTGCGACGCATCTGCTCGATCGAGAAGTGCTCGCGCCGGAGGAACATGGCGAGCACCACATCGGCCTGCTTGAGCACTTGGTGGCGATAGATCACCAGCGGGTGGAAGTTGAGCAACAGCGGATACTTGTCCTTGGGGACGCCCTCCCAGTCCCACGGCTCGAGCTCGAGGAACGACGAGTCCTGCGGGTGGATGCCCAGCCGATCGTCGAACGGGATGAACATCGCATCGGCGGCGGCATCCCACTCGTCGAGCTCTTCGAGCTTGAGACCGGTCGCTCGGCACAGCGCGGCGAACTGTTCGGGGTTCCACTCGGCGAGGAAGCGCACCGTGCGTGCCGCATACCGCAGATTGAACCGCGCCATCACGTTCGTGTACGCGTTGTCGTTGACGACGGTGGTGTACTCGTCGGGTCCCGTCACCCGGTGGATGTGAAAGGTGCGGTTGCCGTTGGTCGAATAGAAGCCGAGGTCGGCCCACAAGCGGGCGGTCTCGACGAGGACCTCCGCGCCTTCTCTGGCGAGGAACTCGAGGTCACCGGATGCCTCGAGGTAGCGGCGCAGGGCAAACACGATGGCGCTGTTGATGTGGTACTGCGCCGTGCCCGCGGCGTAGTACGCCGAGGCTTCCTCGCCGTTGATGGTGCGCCAGGGGTACAGCGCTCCGTTCTGACTCAGCTCGCGCGCCCGCTCACGCGCCGCGGGCAACATGTTCCACCGAAAGCGGACCACCTTGCGCGCCGCTTCGGGGCGCGTGTAGGCGAGGAACGGCGCCACGTACACCTCGGTATCCCAGAAGTAGTGGCCGTCGTAGCCGCCACCGGTGACGCCTTTGGCGGCAATGCCCTGTTCCTGGGTGCGCGCCGACGCCTGGCCGAGCTGGAACAGGTTCCAGCGCAACGCCTGCTGGGCGCGTTCGTCGCCGCGCAGCTCGATGTCGCTGCACTCCCAGAACTCGTCAAGCCACTCGCGTTGTTCGGAGAACAACTGCTCGATCCCATCGTGCTCCGCGCGTTCCAGCGTGCGCGAGCAGCGATCGGCGAGTTCCGGCGCGGGCACGCCTTTCGAGTCGTGGTAGGCGACGAGCTTGGTGATGCGGATCGGATCGCCCGGCGTGGCCCGCACGGTGTACACCGTCTTGGTCAGATCGTCGGCAACGCTCGTGCGCACGCCGACGCTGCACGGGGTGTCGATCATGTGCCGCGTGCCGCAGGCCAGCGTCATTCGACTGTGGTTGCAGCGGTACCCGAGAACGATCTCGTTGCCGTTCTCGCGCGCCAGCCGCGGTTGGAGCACCCGCTCGGTGAACTTGCGCGCCTGACGCGGGTCCTTTCCTTCGCCGAGCGAGGCCGCTTCGACGTGGTACTCGTCCTCGCCGTCTTGGCGGTTCATCAACTGCGACGACACCACCACCGGTGCCGGGGAGTCGAGCAACGTGACCTCGAAGGTCATTACCGCGAGGTGGCGGTGCGTGAAGCTGACCATTCGCCGCGAGCGAATGCGCACTCGTTTCCCTGCAGGTGTGCGCCACACGACGTTGCGTTCGAGCACGCCGCTGCGGAAGTCGACGATCCGCTCGTACTCGTCGAGGTCGGCGTTGGCCAAATTGAACGGCTCGTCGTCGACGTACAGCTTGATCAGCTTGGCGTCGGGGACGTTGACCACGGTCTGGCCGGTTTTGGCAAAGGCGTAGGCGTCTTCGGCGTGGTGGATCTGCCACGTCTCGTGGAAACCGTTGAGGAACGTGCCGTGGCTGTGCGCTTCGCGGCCCTCCTCCGGGTTGGCGCGCATGCCGAGGTAGCCGTTGCCAAGTGCGAACAGTGTCTCGGTGGTACCGAGATCGTCGCCGCGGTACTCGCGCTCGACGAGCCGCCACGGATCGATCGGGAAGCGGTACTCGGGGAGCTTGTCGAGCATCGGCGTGCGGATCACGTCGCGAGCCTATGTCTCGGGCACATCGGGCGCAGTTGCATCACGCTGTGCAACGGGTGATCGATGGGCGCGAACGGCATCAGACGCTGCTGTCTGCGGCGAGCGCGTTCTCGCGCAACGACCGGTAGTCGAGTTTGCCGTTGGCCGCCCGACCGATCGTGGGTACCTGATGGATGCGCTTGGGCGCCTTGTACCGCGCCAGACGGCCCTTCACATGATCGATCAAGCCGGATTCGTCGAGAGCCGCCCCTGCATGCAGCTCGACGAGCGCGACGATCGCCTCGCCCCATCGCTCGTCGGGCACGCCAACCACGGCGGCGTCGGCGACGGCGGCGTCGAGCTTCAGGCACTCTTCGACCTCCTCGGGGTACACCTTCTCGCCGCCGGTGTTGATGCACTGGCTGCCCCGACCCAACAGATGCACCGTGCCGTCGGCGTCGACGCTGGCGTAATCCCCTGGGATCGAGTAGCGGTGTCCGTCGATGGTGACGAATGTGGCCGCTGTTTTCTCCGCGTCCTTGTAGTAGCCCACCGGGACTCGGCCGCGTTGGGCGACGCGGCCGACCTGACCCGACCCGGGAAGTACCTCGGCGCCGTCGTCGGTGATCACCTTGGTGTTGTCGCTCAGTTGGAACGTCGCGGTGTCGTTCCGTGCGTCGTCGTCGCCGCCATCACTACCGGTGTCGTCGTCGCCGCGGGTGGTGTTGGTGGCCATCCCGATCGCTTCGCTCGATCCGAGACTGTCGACCATGATCAGCCGCGAGTTGTGGCGCAGCAGTCCGTCCTTGGTCTCCTTCGACCACATCACACCCGACGACACGATCACCCGCAGGCTGGAGATGTTCCACCGCTCGGGTTCAGCGTCGAGGGCCCGCAGGATCGGTTTAGCGAACGCATCACCGACGATCGAGGTCGAGTTGATGCCGTAGTGCTCGGCCGCGTCGAGGAACACAGCGGCATCGAAGTGGCGCTCTTCGAGCGTGGTCACGCTGCCGCCGACGATCAGGTTGCTAATCGCGTTGAACAGACCGGTGCCATGCATCAGCGGCGCAGCGGGCATGTTGCGCGGACCAGCGCGCTCGACTCGGGCCGCGGCGGCGTCGAGGTCTTGCTCTGGTGGGAGACGGCGGCGATTGTTCGCGTCGAGGATGGAAAACAGATCGTCTTGGCGCCACATCACGCCCTTGGGCATGCCGGTGGTGCCGCCGGTGTACAGCAGCATCAGATGATCGCCCGACCGCCCCCACGGTCCGGTTACTCCGGGTTCGACGGCTGTCGTCGCGGCAGCCTCGTATGGCGTTGCCCAGTCGGGGCACGCGCCGCTGCCGTCGTCGACCCACAACCACGTGCGCACACGTGGAACCCGGGTTCGGAGGGGTTCGATCGTGTCGGTGAACGTGCCGTGGAACACCACTGCGGTGACGTCGCCGTTGTCCCACAGATACACCAGTTCGTCCGCGGCGTAGCGGTAGTTGGTGTTGACGACCGCCAGCCCGGCCTTGAATGCGGCGAACATCGACTCGAGGTACTCGGGCGAGTTGTACAGGTACTGCGCCACCTTGTCTTGCTCGGTGACACCGTCGGCGGCCAACAACGTGGCCGCTACGCCGTCGGCGCGAGCGCTGAACTCGTGCCATGTCATGGTCCGCCCGCCCTGCTGTTGGGCGAGCGCGTCGGGAATCGCCGCAGCGATCGATTCCCACACGTCGGCGAGGTTCCATCCGGATGGAGCTGGCGTCACGCTGCGAACGTAGCGGGGACGGGATCGTCGTTCGCATCCGTGGGGTTACGGCAGACGCCGGGCACCTGTGGGTCGGTCGGAGGAACGGACGCTACGGTCGACGTGATGACGAGCGCAGTCCTCGAGGGCGCCGAAGCCGTCGCCGACGTGGTCGAAGCCAATGCGGCCGACGCCGAGCGTGGTCGGCGCCTCCCGCCCGCCACCGTCGAAGCACTGACCTCCGCCGGCTTGATGCGGATGTGTGTGCCTGCGGCGTACGGCGGCCCCGAGGTCGACCCGCTCACGATGGTGCAGGCGATTGCAGCTGTTGCTCATGCCGATGGCGCTGCCGGGTGGTGTTCGATGATTGCGTCGACGACCTCGTCGATGTCGGCGTTTCTCCCCGCCGAGGCAGCGGCGGAGATCTACTCCGATCCCTCGGTGGTGACCGGCGGGGTGTTCGCCCCGAATGGCATTGGGACCTCGATCTCGGCAGATGGACACGACGGCTTCTCGGTCACCGGCCGATGGGCGTGGGGGAGCGGCACCCAGCATTGTCACTGGGTGCTCGGCGGGGCGCGCTGCGACGACGACACGTTCCGGCTGTGTTGGTTTCCGCAGTCGGCGGTGGTGTTCCACGACACCTGGTACACGTCGGGGATGCGCGGCTCGGGTTCGCTCGACTACTCGGTCGACGGCGCGTTCGTGCCGGCGGTACGCACGATGCAGCCCGGGGTCAGCGCCCCGGTGGTCGATGCGCCGCTGGCCCGCTTCCCCAACTTCACGCTGCTGGCGGCCGGGGTCGCGGCAGTCGGCGTCGGCGTTGCCCGTCGCGCCCTCGACGAGCTCGTCGATATCGCCGAAGGCAAGCGGCCGCAGTTCTCGTCGCGCACGCTGGCCCAAAGTGGGTTCACCCAGGTCGAGCTGTCGCGCGCAGAAGGGCAATGGCGAGCGGCGCAGGCGTTTCTGTTCGACTCGCTCGGCGACGCCTGGGAGTCGGTGCGCAGCGGTGCCGGGGCAACGATCGAGCAACGTACGGCGATCCGGCTTGCATCCGTGCATGCCGCGACGACCAACGCTGAGGTGGCCGACGTCGCCTTCACCCTCGCCGGGGGCACCGCGGTGTACGACACGAGTCCGCTCGGTCGATGTGCACGCGATGCGCACGTCGTAACGCAGCACATCCAAACGGCGCCCAAGCTGCACGAGACGATCGGCAAGCTGCTCCTCGGGCAGGACGCCGACACCGGCATGTTCTGATGGCGGGCATGCGGTGAACATCGGGGTTACGGTGCGCTGATGGACGCGCTGGAAGCGATCATGACCACGCGGGCGATTCGGCGGTACACCGCCGATCCGGTGACCGACGACGAGATCGCTACCTGTCTCGCCGCTGCGCAACAGGCGCCCAGCGGGGGCAACGTCCAACCCCAGCAGTACGTGGTGGCTCGTGACGAAATACGCCGCCAAGAGGTCGCCAACTGGTATCGCCGGGCCTACGACCGCTACGAAGCGACGCTGCCGGACGGGTCGGCGTTCAAGGATCCGGCGGCCGCAGAATCGTGGAACAAGACCCGCGCCGCCAGTCGGCACCTCGCCGAGAACATTCAGCACGCGCCGGCGATCGTGCTGTTCTTGCAGCCGGTGATCCCGTGGGAGCCCGCGGACGCGCTGGGTCCGCTCGACATTGGCCGACTCGACGCCAGTGTGTATCCGGCCGTGCAGAACTTCTGTCTCGCCGCCCGGGCGCTGGGCATCGGCACGGCGTTGACCACCGTGATCCGCATCTACACCGCCGAGGTGCTCGACGCGTTCGAGGTGCCGCGCAACCCCGACGGCACTCTGGGCTATGAGATCGCGGCCTGCGTGCCGATGGGGCGTCCGGCTGGCAGGTTCGGCGTGGCGCCGCGCAAGCCCGCCCCGAAGGTCACCCACTGGGACACCTTCGGCAACCGTCGCGACGCCTGAGGATCCCACCGAAAAACCGGGGATTTCCGTCGCCACGCGCCTGATTCCGCGAACAGTTCGGGCTTAGCTGAGGGCGACGGCGCGGTGATCGAGGTGCTGGCGGATCAGCGGCAACAGGTCGGCGGCATCGCTACCGACCCCGCCGATGAAGTGCGACCAGCGGCGGCGCATCAAGGGGAGTCCGAGGGCGAACAGCCCGGGACGGGGGAGAACGCCGCCGTCGTGAACGATCGCGCCCTTGCGGTCGCGCAGGTCGGGCTCGAGATAGGGCGCATGTGGACGGAAGCCGGTGGCCCACACGATCGTGTCGAATCGGCGAAGATCGAGTTCCAGGCACGGTTCGGGGATTGTGGTTGGCGCCGGGCGATCGGCCGCCTCGAACTCCGAGTCCATGCCGTGCCGTTCGATGTGCTCGTCGATCGCGTCGAGCATCCGGTTCATCTTGAGGTCGGCGCTGACGCACATGTTGGCGAGTGAGCCCGAGAACTGGGCGCGGCGGTCGTTGCAGCCGACCATCCGTCCGACGACGTCGACGCCGGCCGACTGCAGCGCGTTCAGATCGAGCGAGCGGTGGGTGGCCGACCCGACCAGCTGCGGCGCTGGCGTGCGCCGGGCCCGCACCAGGTCGTCGATCTCGTCGATCGACTGATCGAGTACACCGAGGTGACGCATCCACCAATGGATGTCCATGCCTCGGTAGCGACGCGGCAGGCGCGTGTGCTCACCCGTGGCCACCACGACGTCGCGGCCGGCTCGGCGCAGCTCGTTGGCGAGCTGGATGCCCGATGCCGACGATCCGACGACCAGCACGGCACCGGTCGACACCGACGATGGGTCGCGGTACGCGGCTGGCGTGATCTGGTGGATGTGCTGCGGGACGGAATCGGCGACCGCAGGGATCTTGGGCGTACCGAACGCCCCCGCAGCGATGACCACGCTGCGTGCCCGCCACGTCCCAGCCGTCGTGCGCACGCGAAACCCGTTGTCGATGGTGTCGATGGCGCGCACTGTGACGCCTTCATGGACCGGCGCGCTGATGTTCGCCGCATGCCGCGTCAGCCCGACTGCGAAGTCGAGGGCGGTCATGAACGCGTCTGGGTCGTCGGACGGTGATGCGCCGGGCAGCACATTCAGCCAGTTCGGCGACAACAACCGCAGCGACGACCAGCGCTCTGTATGCCAGGCGTTGCCGGCGACGCCGCGTTCGAGCACGACGTGGTCGATGCCGTGTCGGCTCAGGTGATAACTCATCGCCAATCCGGCTTGGCCGGCGCCGATGACGACGACATCGGTGGTGCGGGGGGAGTGTGTAGCAGCAGTGTGCATCTCGGTGCTCCGGAGCGGTGAGCGTCGCCGGGGTGCCCG
>JBCBSO010000158.1:0-8178 GCA_039819205.1 Actinomycetota bacterium | reverse complement strand
TGCACGGCGAGGCCGACCAGGCGGCACGCGCCGCACTGGCCGCCCTGCGTCTGCTGACCGACACCGGTCCGCTGCCCGTGGCTGACCAGGTGGGCAGCGAGGCCCTCGACGCAGGCCCGAGCACGACCCTCGCGATCCCGCTGCAGGTGGCGCTGATCCCGCTCTTGCAGATGTTCAACGGCGGCGCCTCACTCACGCTGCCGGGACTCGACAAGACGATCGTGTTGATCCCCGACTTCGACCTGGCCGGCACGACAACAGCGGCGTGGCTGACCCACACCGGCTTCGCTATGCCGTTTGCCATCTTCTTGTTGCACAACTACATCAGTTCCCTGCCCAAGGACGTGTTCGAAGCCGCGCGCATCGACGGCGCCGACCACTTCACGATCTTCTACAAGCTCGTGTTGCCGTTGTCGATTCCCGTACTCGCCGCGTTTGCGATCTTCCAGTTCCTGTGGACCTGGAACGACTTCCTGATCGCCAACACGATGATCGGGGCCAATGTCGACCAACAACCGACGACGATCCTGATTGCCAACTTGGCGGGCGACTTCGGTAGAAACGAGTTCATCTTGCCGGCGGCTGCCTTCGTCCAGGCGTTCGTGCCGATCGTGGTGTTCTTCGCGCTGCAGCGGTACTTCGTGCGCGGCCTGTTGGCCGGCTCGGTCAAGGGTTAACGATCTCGACTGGCGAAGCGGTGGGCAAGGTTCGGCGCCGCCCACCGCTTCGCTAACGTCGAGCAACGTGACGCTGGTCGACTCCACTCCCCGCTCGCTCGGACCGCTGGGGGAGGTCGGCCCGCTGGCCTTCGGCCTGTGGCGATACACCGACGCCGACACGGCCTCGGCCCAACGCACGCTGGAGACCGCGCTCGGCGCGGGCATGCGGCTGATCGACAATGCCGACGTCTACGGCCTCGACTGGGGCGGCACCGGGTTCGGACGCGTCGAAGAGATCCTTGGCGAGGTGTTGCGCGCGGCGCCATCGCTGCGCGATCAGATGGTCTTGGCCACCAAGGGTGGGATCACGCCGCCCGTTCCCTACAACTCCTCGCCGGCTCACCTGCGGTCGGCATGTGAGGCGTCGCTGCGGCGCATGCATACCGACGTGATCGACCTGTATCAGATCCACCGGCCCGACATGCTCACGCATCCCGCCGACGTGGCCGCCACGCTCACCGAGCTGCGCGACGAGGGAAAGATCCGCGAGGTCGGCGTTTCGAATCACACTCCGGCACAAGTGGCTGCGCTCGCCGCCCACCTCCCGTTTCCACTGCTCACCAATCAGCCCGAGTACTCGGCCCTGCACCTCGACCCGCTGCGCGACGGCACGTTCGATGACTGCATGCGTCTCGGCATCACCCCGCTCGTGTGGAGTCCGCTCGCCGGTGGCCGCTTGGCGACCGGTGACGGAGTGTCGACTGAGCTGGTCGTGGTGCTCGACCGTCTCGCCGAACGCGAGGGCGTCGATCGCGGCACGATTGCGCTGGCCTTTGCCCTTGCCCATCCATCGCGGCCCATCGCCATCGTCGGGTCGCAACGCGCTGAGCGGATTACCGCCAGCACGGCTGCCCTCAACGTCCACCTGGACCGCGCCGACGTGTACGCCGTGATCCAAGCATCCGAAGGAGTGCCCTTGCCATGAAGTTGATCAGGCCATGAGTTCGATCACCTCTCCCGACGTTCCAGAAATCTCCTGGTTCAGTGCGTTATGCGACGACGACTACGAGTTCCTCGGGGTCCCCGATGCGTCGTTGGCGAGCTCGTGGCCGCACTGCTCAGACATCGTCGGCACCGCCGACCGCAATGGGTTCGACAACGTGCTGCTGCCGTCGGGGTACACGCTCGGCATCGACTCGACGGCGTTCGCCGCAGCGATCGCCACCCACACCGAACAGATCAACCTGCTGCTCGCGGTGCGCATGGGCGAGATGTGGTTGCCACAGTTGGCCCGACAACTGGCGTCGATCGACCAGTTCGCCGGCGGCCGCCTCTGCATCAACATCATCTCGTCGGACATCCCCGGTGAGACGCTCGACTCCGCGCCGCGCTACCAGCGCACGCGCGAGTGGATGCAGGTGTTGCGCCAGCTGCTCAACGGCGAAGCGGTCGATTTCCAGGGTGACTTCGTCAACCTGACGCTCGACCCGCCCCGAGCGCGCACTGTCGACGGGCGATGCCCGCCGTTCTACTTCGGCGGCTTCTCCCCCGCCGCCAAGGACGTTGCCGCGGCCGAGTGCGATGTGTTCCTCACCTGGCCCGACACGGTGGCCGATGTCGGCGACACCGTCACCGAGATGACCGAACTCGCCCGGTCGAAGTACAACCGTGACCTGCTCTACGGCCTGCGCGCCCACATGATCGTCCGCGAGACCGAAGCCGAGGCACGGGCGGCGGCCGACCGGCTCGTGTCAAGGCTCGATGCCGACACCGGCGAGGCGATCCGCAACCGCTCACTCGACACCGCGTCCGCCGGAGTCGCCCGGCAAAACGAGCTACGCGAGTCGTCGAGCGACGACGGCTTCGTCGAGGACGCACTGTGGACCGGTGTGGGCAGGGCCCGATCCGGGGCAGGCGCCGCGATCGTCGGCGACCCGGATCAGGTCGTCGCCAAACTACGGGCATACATGGACGTCGGCGTGTCGGCGTTCATCCTGTCGGGTTACACACACGTCGCCGAGAACGATCTCGTCGCCAAGTATGTGTTGCCCCAGCTCGACCACGCGGCGCTGAAGCCACGCTGGACGGCGTAACGAACGCGTCGGCGCGGCGAACCAGCGCGGTACGCGGTTCGTCCGTGGCGCGGGGTGTAACCCGAGTATGCGCTACCGAAGCGGCGCTAGTGCCAGATGGCTTCGCGCGATTGGGCGTCGAAGAAGTGCAGGTTCTCGCTGTTGACGGCGACCTTCATCGGCGAGCCGGCGCGCACCCGAGTGCGCGGGCCAAAGCGTCCGACTGCGTTGCTTTCAGCGTTGGTGTCTTCGACGGCGTCGGGGTCGCCGGAGTCGACCACCGGGGCATCGAGCTTGAAGTGCACCATCACCTCGGAGCCGAGCGCCTCGAGCAGCGTCGGCGTGCTGTCGACGTGCTGCGATGCGGGAATGTCGTTCGCCAGCTCCGCATCTTCGAAGTCTTCGGGCCGGATGCCGAGAATGACGGTCTTGCCGTCGTAGCCGCGTAGTGCCGGCCGGGCCTCGAGCGACTTCGGTGAGAGCCCGATGGTTTGGCCACCGATGGAGATCTCGCCGCCGTTGTCGGCCACGCGCAGCGACGCTTCGTACAGGTTCATCGACGGCGAACCGATGAACGCCGCGACGAACACGTTGTCGGGCCGGTCGTAGAGGTTCTGGGGCGTATCGACCTGCTGCAGGTACCCGTCTTTCAGCACGGCCACCCGGTCGCCCATCGTCATCGCCTCGATCTGGTCGTGGGTGACGTACACGGTGGTGACGGCGAGTTCGCGCTGCAGCGCGGCGATCTCGGCGCGCATCTGCACGCGCAGCTTGGCGTCGAGGTTGGACAGCGGCTCGTCCATCAGGAAGGCCGCCGGCTGGCGAACGATCGCCCGCCCCATCGCCACGCGCTGACGCTGACCACCCGACAGCTGTCCGGGCTTGCGGTCGAGATACGTCTCGAGCTCGAGGATCGACGCCGCCTTGCGGACACGGGTGTCGATCTCTTCTTTCGGCACCTTCGACAGCTTCAGCGCAAATCCGATGTTGTCGTACACCGACATGTGCGGATACAGCGCGTAGTTCTGGAAGACCATGGCGATGTCGCGGTCCTTTGGCTCGACATCGTTGACCACACGGTCGCCGATCGACATCGTGCCGCTGCTGATCGTCTCGAGCCCGGCGATCATTCGCAGGGCCGTCGACTTGCCACACCCCGATGGGCCGACGAGCACCAGAAACTCCTGGTCGGCGATGCTGATGTCGAGGTCGTGAATGGCGTGATAGCCGTTTTCGTAGACCTTGTTGACCTTGTCGAGCTCGACGGTTGCCATGAGTGCTCCTATTCGTTCCCCCGAACGCGCCGGCCATAATCCGGCGCGAATGTAAGCGCTTGCACTCTAGTCCAGGCACGGCCGGCGGTCACCCCCCGAGTCGGCCCGGCGGGCGGCTCACCGCATCAGCTGCTGCGCGGGGTGAGGATCACCGCGGTCGGCTCAGTTGGGCCCTTGCCGAACCAACCCTTCACCACGGACGGCAGGCTCATCAGCTTGGCCACCACGCCGTACTTCGCACTGATCTTGGCGCGCACTTCGTCGGCGCGATCGGGATCGAGCGCCGCGGTCGCCTCCCACGTCGGCGCACCGTCGGCGACGTTGCCGCGCATATCGCATGGTTGCAGCGTGACGTTCGGTGTGTTTGCGATCCGCTTGGTCTTCCACGATCCGGCCTCGGTGGTGAACCCGATCATGCCGTCGCCCAGGTCGACGATCCACACCGGTGTCGGTTTCGGGGCGCCTGCCTTGGTGAACGTGGTGAGCGACACGTATTTCTCGGCCGCAACGGTGGCGACCAGGTCTGCAGGGGTCTCAGGCATCGCGCAACGGTAGCGTCGCCCGTCGTGAATCAGATGAAGAACCGGATGCAGGCACTCGGTCTGCTCGACCGGTCGTTCAAGGCAGCGACCGACGACGAACTGTCTGCGCTGCTCGATGCGCTCGACGACGACCACCGCGACGGTCTGGCCTCACTCGTCGACGAGGTGACCGTCGACGGTGTCCGCGACGGCGTCCGCTCGGGAAGGATCGACGGCGGCATGGAAGCGATCGCCGCAGTGGTCACCGATGCTTGCCTCGCCGACTGCATCGAGCAACTCGGCGATCACGCCGACAATCCATCGAGCGACCAATTGCGCGAGGTCCTTCCCGGCATCGTCGAACGCCATGGCGTGGCGGCGACACGCATCATGCTGGCGTCGACCGTCGCCGGTGAGGCGCCCGCCTCGGCGATCATCCGCGACCTGCTCAAGACGGACGAAACGGTGCAGCTGCCGAAGGTGGAAGAGGCGCAGCTCGCTCCGCTCATCGACACGAGCAAGCGCAGCGCGGACGAACAGGCCGAAATGCGCGCCAAGCGAGCCGAGGCACGCAAGGCGAAGAAGGACGCCGAACGGGCCCGTCGCGCCCAGTCGCGGGCCGACCGCCGCAAACGCTGACCGAACGCGTCGAGCCTGTGACCGTTGGGGTCAGACCCCTCGTGTCACAGGTGTGACACGAGGGGTCTGACCCCAACGGTCACAGTCAGCTGTTACGGCTGACTACGGCGCGTTCGTGGTCGAGGAGCCACGCCTTGGTGTCGACGCCGCCGGCGAATCCGGTGAGCGAACCGTCGGCGCCGACGACCCGATGGCAGGGCACCACGATCGACAGCGGATTCTTGCCGTTCGCTGCACCAACAGCGCGCGCCTTGTTGACGTCGCCCATCGCTCGCGCCTGGCCGCCGTACGTCGCAGTGGAGCCGAACGGAATGGTCCGCAACGCCGCCCACGCAGCCAGCTGGAACTCGGTCCCGCGCGGATCAAGGGGGAGATCGAACTCGGTGCGCTCGCCGGCGAAGTACTCGGCCAACTGTGAACGAGCCCGGTCGATCAGCTCGTGCTCGTCGGCTGTGACATCTCCCGTCACGTCGTCGGCGCTGAGCCCGCAGCGCGCAAGGTCGTCGTTGTCCCACAAGATGGCAACGAGTCCCTCGTCGGAAGCGACGATCGTCAGCTCGCCGACCGGCGAGTCCGTCGTTGCCGCGGTCAACAGTGATGTGTTCGTCGATGATGTCATGAGCGCGCTCCATTCTGAGCTGGATGGTGAGCAGGGTCGTGAGCTGGATGGTGGGCAGGAGGGTGAGCAGTACGGCGAACTGGTGTGGGCGTGTGGTTGGCCCACAGGTGGTGGATGGCGTACGACGACCACGGCGACCAGACCGCTGGGCAGGCATCGCAGGCGTGCAGCATGCGACGGATGATCAGATCCGAATCGAGCAACACGTCGGGATGGCCAAGCCCGCGCATGATCACGTAGTCCGCGGTCCACGGGCCGATGCCGCGGAGTGCGAGCAGTTGACGGCGAACCGTGCCAGGAGACGCACCCACGTCGAGGGCCACATCGCCGGCGTCAAGCGCAGCTGCGAGTCGCCCGATCGTGGCACGACGCGATGACGGCATGGAGAATCCGGTCGGATCATTGGCGTGCTCGGCGAGTGCGGCGGGCGCGGGGAACACGAACTCGAGTTGATCGTCGGCGATGCGCAGCGGTTCGCCGGCGTGCGCCACGAGACCAGCGGCCACCGTGCGCGCTCCTGCGACAGAGATCTGTTGACCGATGATCGCCCGCACAGCGGTTTCGAACGGATCGACACTGCCGACGGCACGGCGACCGGGGATCGCCGCGACCCACGGCGCCAACAGTGAATCGGCGGCCAAGTGCGCGTCGACGGCAGTTGGGTCGGCATCGAGGTCGAGCAACCGCCTGATCCGCTCAACCGCCGCCGGCAGGTCGCTCCACGATTCGAGGGTGAGCAAGGCGTCGACGTACTCGTCCGAGTCGCCGGCACGCAACGAGACGACGCCGTGACCACCGGGTAGCCGGAGGCTGCGCTTGTACGTCGTGCCATCCCACCACTCGAGCCCTGGGATCGCTCGTGCGGCAACGAAGTCCAGCGACGCAGCAACCGGGTGCGGTGCTCGGGTCGGCAAGCGGAGACGTACCGCCCCCGTAGCAGCGAGATCGGCGTGACTCGGCGCAGCACGACGGAGCTCGCGCGGCGTCGAGGCGTACACCTCGCGCACCGTGTCGTTGAACTGACGCACGCTGCCGAACCCGGCGGCGAACGCCACATCGGTGAACGACAGGTCGGTCGTTTGCACGAGCACCCGCGCCGTGTGCGCGCGGTGAGCACGAGCAACCGCCAACGGTCCGGCACCGAGCTCGTCCGCGAACAAGCGCGTCAGGTGTCGTTCGCTGTACCCGACATGACGTGCCAGCCCGGCCACACCGACACGATCGACCTCGCCGTCGGCGATCAACCGCATCGCTCGGCCGACCACGTCCTGGCGGGTATTCCACTCGGGCGATCCTGGCGTGGCGTCGGGCGCACACCGCTTGCACGCACGAAAGCCGCGCTGCTGGGCGGCGGCAGCGGTGAGATGAAACTCGACGTTGCCACGCTTGGGAGTGATCGCCGGACAGCTCGGTCGGCAATAGATCCCCGTCGTGCGCACGGCGGTGACGAACCGGCCGTCGAACCGGCGGTCACGGCTCTGCACCGCGGCGTAGCAGCGCTCTGGATCGAGGATCACGATGCCATCCTGCCGGACCACGCAACGAGAAACGAGCGGAAATCGGACGGGAAAACCGACGCCCGTTTAGTCGCCGGCGACAGGGCGGGCCATGGGGTCGACGCTGGGTGGCACGTCGGTGTCATTGCCGGAACGCAGCGGTACGACGTGCGTGCGCAACACCCACAAGCCGATCATGGCGCTCGCCGCGCCGGCGAAGAACGAGTACTGCTTGCCGATCACCTGGGCCAACGCCCCGATGAACAGCCCACCAGCGACCGAGCCGATTTCGAAGAACATCGTGAATGAACTCACTGCGGCGGCGCGCTCGTCCTCGCTGACTCGATTGACCGTGAGCGCGAGGAGCGACGGGTAGTTGAACGCGATGCCGAGGCCCATCACCACCGCCGCGACCCACAACGCCGGAATTCGAGGAACGAGGGCGAGCAACAACATCCCGGCGATGAGACAGCCAAGACCGATCGTCACCATCCGGCGCGGACCGATCCGTTCGGGCAAGCGGGCACCGAAGACGCGCACCAACAGCGTCACCGCTGAGTACGTCGCAAACAATGCGCCAGCACCACTCATGCCGACGGTCCGTGCATAGTCGGGGAGAAATGCCGTGAACGAGGTGAACGCGACCACGCCGCACGCCAGCACGATGCCCGACCACACCGCGGCGGGATGCAGCCACCGCGCCAGACCCCGACGAGGCGCGGCGCTCGGTTCGGTGCGCGGCACGCGCCTGGGCAGGAGTGCGGCGACGACGGCGGCGCCCAGCGTCATCAGCATGGGTGCATTGGAGTAGTAGGAAAAGCCGGCAAACAAGGCCGCCGATACCAGACTGCCAAGATAGAAATGGGTGAGGGTCAGGTTCCATCCGGTCTGCTGCAGG